>CAZVCX010000149.1:0-3159 GCA_964626375.1 uncultured Dehalococcoidales bacterium
AACAGTTATCAAAGGCATTACTCCTCGGATAGCTACAAAATTTGCCCGACTAGGAGTGAAGACGGTATACGATTTGATTTATTTCTTCCCACGACGCTACGTGGATTATAGTCAACAGAGAACCATCTCTCAGCTTGAAGAGGGCAAAGAGCAGACTGTTGTGGCTACGATATGGCAGACACGGATAGCTGTATTTGGCAAAATGCGCAGTACAGAGGCCATTATAGGTGATGGAACAGGCATAGCTCGAGTAATCTGGTTTAATCAGCCCTATTTAGCCAGAAAATTTACCAGCAATACCCGTATAGTTATCAGTGGCGAAGTGAGAGTGGGGAGGGGAAAGTTCAGAGGACAAAAAGAGTTTATTTCTCCTGAATGGGAGTTGCTGGAGGAGGGCGAAGAAAATGGACTGGGAACGATACATACTGGCAGATTGGTGCCAATCTATCCCCTGACTCGAGGGTTGTATCCTCGGCAGGTTAGAGGATGGATAAGGGAAACTCTCAGCGGATACCTCAACAAAATATGTGATTTCCTCCCTGCAGAATCGAAGGAACGATGCCATCTGTTGGACCTGGGCCAGGCCCTGGCATACATACACTATCCAGATGATCTCCTTGCTATGGAAAAAGCAAGGGAGCGATTAGCCTTCGATGAATTATTGATGCTCCAGTTAAGCGTTCTCTCCCGCAGACGGTCATGGCAAGAAGAGCAGCCCGGCAATGCCTTCATTATAGATCGTGAAATTCAAGACAGACTTTTCTCCTCCTTACCATTTGATCTAACTCTAGCCCAACAAAGGGTTCTCAAGGAAATCGTGAGCGATTTGGAGAAACCGCGAGCTATGGCACGACTATTACAGGGCGAAGTTGGTAGCGGCAAGACTGTAATTGCCATACTGGCTCTTATATTAACTACATACAACGGTTTTCAAGGCGCTTTAATGGCACCTACGGAAATATTAGCTGAGCAGCATTTCCACAATATTTGCAGCTATCTATCCAGGATCGCCCGAGAGGAAAATCAAGGTGTCAATATAAAGAGCTATTCGGGTTTTCTGCCACGACCATTTACCGTTGCTTTGCTAGTAGGTAGCCTCGGCAACAATGAGAAATCGATACTGCAGAGCAAAATCAAGGAAGGAGGAATCGATATTGCTGTAGGCACTCATGCCCTGATACAAAAGAGCGTTCAATTTAGCCGACTGGGTTTGGCGATTACTGATGAGCAACATCGTTTTGGAGTGTTACAGCGTTCCACTTTGCGTCAGAAAGGATTTAATCCTCACATATTGGTAATGACAGCTACTCCTATACCGAGGACCATGGCTTTAACCATTTATGGCGATCTCGACCTTTCAACCATAGATGAATTACCTCCAGGGAGGTGCGCAGTCAAGACTAAGTGGCTTAAACCAGCATATCGTAAGAATGCCTATGAATTCGTGCGACGTGAAGTTAGCAGAAATAACCAGGCCTTTATTGTATATCCTCTAGTGGAAGAATCAGAATTTCTGGAGACAAAAGCCGCTACAAGAGAATACCGCAGATTATCTCAAGAAGTCTTCCCTGAATTAAATCTGGGATTGATTCATGGGCAGATGCCACCCTCAGAAAAAGACGAAGTAATGCGACACTTTCGCGATGGGGAGATCGCTATTCTAGTAGCGACGTCGGTAGTAGAGGTAGGGATCGATATACCTAGAGCTACAGTGATGGTGGTAGAAGGTGCGGATCGTTTTGGCTTATCACAGCTTCACCAACTCAGGGGTAGAGTTGGCAGGGGCAAAGATGAAGGATATTGTATTCTCATCCCTGAAAAAATCTCACCAGAAATAAAGACCCGGCTCCAATTGATGGAAGAAATTCAAAATGGCTTCGTTTTGGCAGAAAAAGATATGGAGTTACGAGGGCCAGGAGAGTTCTTTGGCTCCCGCCAGAGCGGATTACCTGACCTGAAGGTGGCCAAGCTATCCAACAGGGAGCTTCTAGAGCAGGCCCGCCACGAAGCGCTTGCTCTATTTCAATCTGACCCTTCTTTGAAACAGAAAGACCATGTACTTTTGAAGGCGAAGCTCAGTAACTTCTACTTCCCTGACACTGAATGGAGCTAGTACGTTTCTAAATTATCTGCACTGAGCAGAGCAGTTACCACCCAGTTACTGCTATAATACGAAATCGTACTATTGTGAATAATTAACAGAAGACCGGTGTATTTATACCAATAGAAAGGAGATAATTCATAAGTTGCTGGTAAAGCAAAAAATACGCTTTTGTTTACGAGACGCAGTAGCCACAGCACAGGGAAAAGGCGATTTGCCGCCGGTAGAGCTACCCGAAATAGTCATAGAGCACCCCCAAGATGCAATCCATGGAGATTTTGCCTGTGGGCTTCCTTTAAAACTCGCTCGCTCTATGAGGCTCCCCCCTATGAATATAGCACATGAAATAGCCAAATATCTTTCTCTGCCAGCAGAAATCGCTCGATTTGCCATTGCTAAACCGGGATTTATTAACTTTACCGTACAGAACACATGGCTATGGGATCAAGTAGAAACCATTTTAAGCGAGGGAGAATCTTACGGAAACCTTGACCTCGGTAAAGGCATGCATATTCAGGTAGAGTTCGTCAGCGCAAATCCTACAGGCCCCCTCCACGTAGGGCATGGTCGGGGAGCTGTGCTGGGCAGCACGCTGGCCAATGTACTTAGCGCAGCGGGATACCAGGTTAAGAAGGAATACTACTTAAATGATATAGGTACTCAAATAGATAATTTCAGACAGTCTCTCTATGCTCGCTACCTACAATTCCAGGGGAAGAATGTTGCACTACCTGAAGAGGGGTATATGGGAGATTATATGATCGCTCTAGCAGAAGATATATGCCAGAAGTATGGAGATAAACTACTAAACATGCCAGAAGAGAAGGCACTCTTGGAAATAGGGCAAATTGGATTGGAGAAGATCCTGGAGAATATTAAGGAAGATCTCGAATTGCTAGGAGTTGATTTCGATGTTTGGTTCAGCGAAAAAACGCTATACCAAGAAGGGCAATACGACGAGGTCATGGCAATGCTGCGGAACAAAAGTTGCGTAGTGGAAAAGGAAAATGCCGTTTGGATTGAGACAAGTTCTCTGGGTGAGGATAAAGATAATGTCC
>CAZVCX010000150.1:0-2687 GCA_964626375.1 uncultured Dehalococcoidales bacterium
AGTGATCAGAAAAGGCGTTTACGCCAAGCAGCGGATAGCAGTTGTGTTGTGTTCTCTACTGTTGATGCTCATCATATGCATGCTCGATGAAATTGACGAACTGTTTGAGGCATGATGCTTACCAGTAAGGTCGTTCTCTCTCCTCTAGAAAATACTTATTGAGTTGGTATCTTCTCTCATAACGGGTTTTCTCTGTTCTGTATCACATCCAGCGAGATTTTTCTCGGTTTGACGCGGCACTTTTCAGCACCGATAATTGCTCGAAGCTGAGATATGATATCATCTAGTCTATCTTCATAGTTGGTGATGACGTAGTCAAAGAGATATAGCTTATCTATTTCGGCTCTGGCCTTTTCGAGCCTCAATGCCAAGTTTGTCTCTGGATCGCTATCGCGCCGCTTGAGGCGCTCCTCCAGCGTTTTCATTGATGGGGGCATGAGGAAGATGAGCAACGCTTGAGGGAGAACTTTCTTGATAGTGGCAGCACCCTGAACATCTGTCTTCAAAATAACATCTTCTCCCGAAGATAGAGCTTCTATTACTTCTTCTCTGGGGACGCCATAGTAATTGCCATAGACTTCTGCCCACTCCAGTAGCTTCCCATTATCTTTCATGTGGAGGAATTGCTCGTGCGATAGGAAGTGATAATCTATTCCCTGCTTTTCATTAGCACGCTTCTGTCGCGTAGTAGCAGTAACAATATAGCGAAAAGGGCATTTCCGGGCTTTTATTATATCCAGTATCGTGTCTTTCCCTACTCCTGAGGGGCCAGATAAAACGATGAGCAAATTGTTTCGCTCTTCTGCTGATGACATATTATTATCCTGTGGATGTAGAAAGATATGTATCCTCTATTCGTGAAAAGGCATCTAGACTTTGCCAGAAGGAGGGATAAGAAATCTCAACTACTCCCGCCTGGTTGATAATGGTCTCTCCTTTCGCTACCAGCCCAGCTATGGCTAAGCTCATGGCTATTCTGTGATCGCCATGGCTATCAACTTCTGTACCTGTTAGCGGTTTGCCTCCATTTATGATCATTCCATCGGGCAATTCTTCAATTTCAGCCCCCATTTTACTGAGTTCCAGGGATATATTGGCAATTCTGTCGGACTCTTTTACGCGCAGCTCGCCTGCTTCTCTAATAGTGGTTTTGCCTTTGGCGATACAACCCGCCACCGCCAGTACGGGAATTTCATCGATGAGGCGAGGGATAGTATCACCTCCTATATCGACGCCCTTCAGATCGCTCGTTTCTATAGAGATATCAGCGATGGGTTCATTGCCTTCCATACGTTCATTTCCACGTTTGATTTGAACTCCCATGGCCTCCAGGACATCTAGAATACCTGTTCTGGTAGGATTAACACCACAGTTTCTTAGGGTTATCTTGGCGTAGGGATGAATGGCTCCAGCAACTAAGAAATAGGCTGCTGAACTGATATCTCCAGGGATGTTGAGATCAAGGGGCATCAGAGGGCGACTCAGGGGTCTTAGAAAAATCGATTTGTCCTCTATTACTATATTAGCTCCCATTTGTTGAAGCAATCTCTCGCTATGGTCTCGAGAAACAACTTTGTGACGCAGGATAGTCTCTCCCTGAGCTTGAAGCCCTGCCAGCAGGATTGCCGATTTAACCTGGGCACTGGGGACAGCAAGGTCGAAGTCTATCCCATGAAGGGGCCTCCCTTTAATTACGAGCGGAGCGAGTGAATTATGGCTCCTGCCCCATATGCTGGCGCCCATAAGACGCAGGGGCTCGAGTACTCTCCCCATGGGGCGAGAGCGTAGAGAAGAGTCTCCCGTGATTATAGAGAGAATGGGTTGACCTGCGAGAAGTCCACTGAGGAGGCGCATAGTTGTTGCGCTGTTCCCTGCATCGAGCACATTCTGGGATTCTTGAAGCTCTCCTCCAGTTCCTGAAATGAGCAGATGACTTGATAGAGGTGCTCCCTTTTGCTGTATTTTTACGCCAAGGTTTCTCAAACAATTTACCGTAGATAAGCAATCCCTGCCAGGGGCAAAATTGCTTATCTTTGCCTTCCCTGAGGCCAGACCATTTAATATGATTGCTCTGTGTGAGATGGACTTGTCGCCGGGTAAATCGATCTCTCCTTCGAGATGACGAGGGCGAGTAATCTTTGTTACTTTCCCTCGTTTAACCATTGTTGTCTTGCCCTTTTGGCCCTGGTGAGGGTTTTTAATAGATTTCCATCTTGATCTTTTATCATTTGACGATAACTATCCAGCTCTAGCTTGAAGTTATCGATCCAGTGGAGTAAAGCATGTGAGTTGCTGATGCAGATATCGGCGTTCACTTGGGGGTTACCTGAGGCCAAGCGAGATAGATCACGATATCCAGAGGCAGCGAGTCTTGACATTTTCTCCCACGAAGGGTCTCGCGTAGTAGATGAAACTAGAGCCGCAGAGAGAAGTAGAGGTAGATGGCTAATACCAGCTACGAGATCATCGTGTTCCTGTGCATCTATTGAAAAGGGAACAGCTCCCATAACCTTCACCATCTCTATCACTTTGTTCAGAGATTCAGAGGGAGATTCTCTTTCAGCAGTAAGACAATAGGTACAGCCCTGGAACAGTGTGGCTTCGGCAGCCTCTATACCATGAAGTTCCTTTCCTGCCATGGGATGCCCTCCGATGAAAGTAATGGAGGGAGGCAGTATTTCTTGAGC
>CAZVCX010000151.1:0-4830 GCA_964626375.1 uncultured Dehalococcoidales bacterium
AGGGACCGCGCTGGCAAAGGAGGCGGTTAGACAAATTGCACGTGGTAGACGCACATCTATAATAGAACTTGTGAAGGGAGATGTAGCCCAGATTGATGCTAAGATCATTTCCCTGGCAGCTGATGAGGGGGATGACCTCGCAAGGGAATTGATCTCTATGGTGGGATTTTACCTTGGAATAGGATTGGTCAACTTGGTAAATATTTTCGATCCAGAGATGATTTTAATCGGAGGAGGATTGTCGAAAGTAGGAGATCGGTTACTTCAACCAGCAATACGAGTGGTCCAGGAAAGGACTTCTCAGATGGGCTCTGCTATCGTTAATATCAAGCCAGCGCTGCTAGGAGACGACTCGTGTGTTTTAGGGGCAGTGGCTTTTGTTTTGGAACAACAAATTTCCTATAGCTCAGAATGAGCCATGAGGATAATTTGTCTATTTGTAGGAAGCGATGATTGGGAGAGTGAGAGTTTCGCCTCCCTTCCCTCTTCATGAACTCCCATCCTCTTTAAAAATTCATCTACGGGCTGAAGTTTATCTCGTTTCTCTGTTTTATAATGCATGGGCAAAACGATGCAGGGATTTAACTGTTTCACTATTTCGGTAGCAGTGTCGAGAGATATTGTGGAAATTTCACCCACAGGTAAAAACAGGATATCTACGCTGCCAATTTCCTCTATTAGTTGTGAACTCAGAGGATGCCCTAGGTCTCCTAGATGGCACAGGTTGATGCCATCTATATTAATAACATAGATAGTGTTTTTCCCTTTTATTTTCCCCGTTTCGCTATCATGGAAGGATGCAATGCCAGTGATGAATGTTTTCCCTATCTCATATTCTCCGGGCGTCATAATTTTTCTAGGAGATCCTGACAAACCTTCGAGGTAACTATGCCCTGGATGAGAATGGCTGATAGTTGCTATATCTACAGAAGGATAGTTCAGCAAATAGCCACAATCAGGGGGGCAGGGATCAACGATAATTGTTTTTTCTTTTCCTTTGATGTAAAAACAGGAATGCCCTAACCAGAAAATCTCCATCTGCCGATAAGAATAGCTTATTTCAGTTCATTTTGTCTATCTATCCTTGACCACAATACTTTGCTTGCATATAATAAAAGAAAACTCCTCTTTTATTTTTCTTCCAATCTTCCTGGAATGGCGAAATACATATTTGTTACCGGGGGTGTTGTTAGTTCTGTTGGAAAGGGCATTGCTGTCGCTTCAATTGGCACTCTTTTGAAGAGTCGTCAGATAAAGGTAGCAGCACAGAAGAACGATCCTTATCTCAACGTGGATCCAGGAACACTATCTCCTTATCAGCATGGAGAGGTCTTTGTTACGCAGGATGGCGCCGAGACTGATCTGGATTTAGGGCATTATGAAAGATTTATTGACATTGATCTAACCAAGGCCTCCAGTATTACCACGGGGCAAGTATACTCTTCCATCATAGAGCAGGAAAGAAAGGGCATTTTTCTGGGCGGCACTATACAGGTGGTTCCTCATGTTACCAACGAAATCAAGAGGCGCATAAAGCAGGTAGCAGAAGTATCTGGAGCTGACGTCGTTATAGCTGAAATTGGTGGTACGGTGGGGGATATCGAGGGGCTACCTTTTCTCGAGGCTATTCGCCAGATGAGAAGGGATGAGGGAAGAGATAACCTGCTGTACGTTCATGTTACTTTTCTCCCCCATATCGCTGCCACTGATGAGTTGAAGACCAAACCTACTCAGCATAGCGTTAATGAGTTGAGGCGCATCGGCATTCAACCTGATGTCATCTTGTGTCGTAGCGATAGGGAAATATCTAAGGAGATAAGAGATAAGATAGCACTTTTTTGTGATGTTGACAGCGAAGCGGTTATTCCTCTTGTTACCAGTGAGACCATTTATGAGGTACCTTTGTTGTTAGAGGATGCAGGACTAGCAGATTTCATAGTGAGCCATCTTGGGCTAAAAGCAGAGTCGAGTGATCTGGATGACTGGAGGAGAATGGTATCCAGGTTGAAATCTCCTAAGGAGCCCGTCAAGATTGGGTTGGTAGGCAAATATGTAGAACTCAAGGATGCTTACTATTCCATCCGTGAAGCGCTTGGCCACGCAGCTTTATTCCATGATCGTGAAGTTCAGATAGACTGGATTGATTCGGAAGAGCTAGAGGGAGGGCACTATGATAGGCTTAGAAAAGTGCAAGGAATAATAGTCCCCGGCGGTTTCGGCTATCGCGGGATTGGAGGAATGATGGAGGCTGCAACCTATGCCCGGGTACACAAAGTTCCTTATCTCGGCATCTGTCTTGGCATGCAGGTCATGGTAATTGAATTTGCCCGTCATGTTTTCAATTCTTCCGATCCTGATTCGACTGAGTTCAACCCCACCACTCTTTA
Organism: uncultured Dehalococcoidales bacterium; assembly: GCA_964626375.1. Lineage (GTDB taxonomy): Bacteria > Chloroflexota > Dehalococcoidia > GIF9 > AB-539-J10 > M55B177. The sequence goes on from CAZVCX010000151.1 coordinate 2,388, forward strand.
TCCAGTAATAGATCTCCTCCCCGACCAGAGGGCAATTGCAGACAAGGGCGGGACTATGAGAAAAGGGAGCTATCCCTGCCAGTTGCTTCCAGGCAGCCGTGCAGCACGCAGTTATGAAGAGGTCTTGGTTCATGAACGCCACCGTCATCGCTACGAGTTTAATAATCAATTTCGCACGAGGCTCCAGGAGGAAGGGCTAGTTTATAGTGGAGTATCTCCGGATGGTTTGATAGTTGAAATGTGCGAGATTTCTGATCACCCATGGATGGTGGGATGTCAATTCCATCCCGAGTTCAGGTCTCGTCCTAACCAACCACATCCTCTTTTCCGCGGTTTTGTCGATGCAGCCAAAGATGTGTTGATCGATGAATCTCAGGCTCCACTGCCCCTGCCATAGAGTACTTAATCCAAGTGACAAAGCTAGAATAATTTCCTGCTTCACGCGCGCTTTCTAGGTATCACTTTTATGCAAGTTGATATATGTGTTGACAGCAATCAAAGTTCAACTTAGAATTGTTTCTTATGTATGAGAAGACAACGCTTAACAACGGGTTACGAATTATTACCAGCAATATGCCACATGTCCATTCAGTGAGCTTGGCTGTTTTTGTGGGGGCAGGTTCCTGCTATGAGCGGGATGAAGAGGCTGGAATCTCTCATTTTGCAGAACACATGCTTTTCAAGGGAACTCAGCGACGCCCTTCGGCTAAAGAAATTAGTCAGGATATTGAAGGCGTTGGTGGTACAATCAACGGCAGCACGGGGCAGGAAATGACATTTTATTGGTGTAAGGTGGGCAAGGATCATTTTCATGTAGCTCTCGATGTATTGTCTGATATACTGCTGCATTCTACTTTCACGCAGGAAAGCATGCAACAGGAGAGGTCTGTCATTATAGAGGAGATCAATATGAATTTGGATCTCCCGCAACAGAGGGTGAGCATGTTAATTGATGAATTGCTCTGGCCAGAGCAACCTCTGGGACGCGATATTGCTGGCAGTAAAGATACCGTAACCGTTATGACTCGTGAGCAGGTTATTAACTATGTTTCCAATCGCTATGTTCCCAATAATGTTGTGATCAGCATTGCCGGGAATATAGACCATGCTGAAGTGGTTCGTCAGATTGAATCATTGCTACATAACTGGATGCAGGAGGAACTGACTGAAGGTTATTCTTCTGATGATAGGCAGAGCAATTGTAGAGTGCGAGCCCAATACATGAAATGCGAGCAGACGCATATCTGCCTTGCTGTGCATGGGCTTTCACAATCCCATCCACAGCGTTTCGCCCTTGACCTGCTCAATACCGTTTTGGGAGGAGGCATGAGCAGTCGCTTGTTTACGGAGATAAGAGAGAAGAAGGGGCTGGCTTATGATATTCATAGCTACGTGGATCACTTTCGTGATGTGGGATCGTTTGTAGTCTATGCTGGCGTAGATTCAGGCAAGGTGGAAACTGCGATTGCTGCTATCATCGGAGAATTGCGCAGACTTCGTGAAGGAGTTACGGAGGAGGAATTTGTCAGAGCCAGAGAGTTGACCAAAGGGAAGCTACAATTGCGGATGGAAGATAGTCAGAACATAGCTTTGTGGTTGGGAAGCCAAGAGATATTAAAACGGCAAATTCTGAACGTGGAAGAGATTATTTCTATTGTGGATAGTGTTACTCGAGATGAGATGTATGAAGTTGCAGAGATGGTTATCAAGGATAGCGACCTTAACCTTGCTATAGTGAGCCAGGAGGTTGAAGAAGCGAAATGGCTTGAAACTCTGCAGATGTAATTTGAGCAGATAGAGTATAAAAAGGGGCGCTTTAGCGCCCCTTTTTACTATCATTCTGCGTGCTTAGTATTCAGGCATTGGTGGCGGAGCGAGCTTCTCCTTCTCTGGTATATCTGATACCAGTGCCTCGGTAGTGAGGATCATGGTTGCAATACTAGCCCCGTTCTGAAGTGCGGAGCGGGTGACTTTGAGAGGATCAACGATCCCACTTTTCACCATATCGACACCGATCTCATCTTTCAGTGCATCGTATCCTATGCCAACAGCACTTTTCTTTACTGCGTCTACTATGACTGAGCCTTCTTTGCCGCTGTTGTGGGCAATACAGCGCAGAGGTTCTTCCAGCGCTCGCTTCAAAATTGCGATCCCGGTGGCCTCGTCTCCCGTGAGATCGAGTTCATCCAGTGCTGGAATTGCATCAATCAAGGCAATGCCTCCTCCCGCCAAAATTCCCTCTTCTACAGCAGCGCGGGTAGCAGAGAGAGCATCCTCTACTCGATGCTTTCTCTCCTTGAGCTCTGTTTCTGTAGCCGCTCCTACTTTTACTACTGCTACACCGCCAGCCAGTTTGGCCAACCTTTCTTGGAGCTTCTCTTTGTCGTAGTCTGACGTGGTTTTTTCGATCTGAGATCTGATTTGTTTGATCCTGGACTCAATA
>CAZVCX010000152.1:0-5061 GCA_964626375.1 uncultured Dehalococcoidales bacterium
ACAGAGTTGCGTTTACATCACATTACAAAATAATCTCAATACAATCTAACAGTAAGTCAGGGAGATATCTTTATCATGGAAAACGTTACGAGCAATGTAAAATCTCTGGAAGCTGAAACTGAGAAAATAATTGAGGAAGCCAAAGCCATGGCCCAGGATATCCTGCGCCGTTCCAAGAAAGAGGCGGGAGATATTCTTTCCGCCGAGTTCCCACTGGAGGACGCTCGAGCAGAGCATGACAGGATTATAGCTGAAGCCAGAGCAGAAGCCGAAAAGAGAGTGGAACTCTCCCGGGAAAAAGCTTCCGAAATCGATGACAACACAGAGAGACAAATAGAAAAAATTGTGGATCGTATAGTTAACATCGTAGTCGACACGGAACAACTATGATACCTTTAATTGTCAATACGCCTGATCCCATGCTAAGGGTCAGGGTAGTAACTACCACAGACCGGACTGATTCAGTCCTAAAGACTTTACATAAAATTGGAAGCCTCCATATCGAAGAGAGCACAGAGTTAAAGCCCATAGATAGGAAGGCTATCGATCAGGAAAGGGGAGAAATCTCCGATTTGCTGGGTGGCATTGACGATGTGCTGGCCTACATCCCGGCAGGGGAGAGGGTGTCCCTGGACCAAGATGTGGAAGTTATCTATTCCCGGCCTTTTACGGAAGTGAACAGCGATATCAGGTTGCTGTGCACCAAGCTCATCAAGATGCACCATCAATATTACAAGATTGAAGGAGAGGTTACAGATTTAGCCAATCTGAAAAAGAGACTGTATGCCCTGAACCAACCCAAGGACACCAAACTGGAAGACCTCAGTTTTTCCGGCAGCTACCTTTTTTCTGCAGTCTTCGCAATCCCTGGCGAGCTATACGAAACTATGTATGCCAGGATCAAGAACTTCGCATTCGAAGTTGTTAAAGCCCCGATCGACAATGAGATCACCTTCTATCTTATAGCCAGGACAAAGCACAAGGAGTACATAGAAAACGCAGCCAGAGAGGCAGGAGGTCAAGCCGTTGAGATACCGGATGAAAACACGACCGTGGGAGAATTCTTTGAAACGGTTGAGGATAAAATCCAAATCCTCAGAGAAGAGTCCTCCAAAATTTACCATGAGATCGTGGATAAAACCAGAGATAACCTGAAAGAGCTGGCCCTTTTTAGAGAAGCGCTGTTAGCGGAAAGCGAAAAATTATCAGTCCTGGAGAAAGCCTGCGCAGCTAAATATGTCACCTTAACCGAGGGATGGATTCCCAAAGATAAAAGGGACGAGACAATTTCAGAGGTCAGGCAAAATGTAGAATACGTCTTTATAGATACCAGGAAACCGGAGCCAGCGGAAGAGCCGCCTACCAGAATGAGAAATGCACGCGAGATCAAGCCATTTCAGGTCATCGTAAACCTGTTCGCAGTACCCAAATACAGGGAGTGGGATCCCACTCCCGTAGTAGCCTTCTCTTTTGCATTTTTCTTCGGACTAATGCTGGGTGACGTAGTCTATGCGCTCATTATCATGCTATTCGCTTATAAAGGTCTATACCTGTTCGTTGACGACCCCGATAGTGAAGGCGTTAAATTGTTCCAGAGAATACTCTATATTAGCAGCGGTGTAGCACTGGTCATCGGTTTTCTCACGGGAAGCTATATGGGAGATTTCTATGCCTTCTTTGGCATTGAAAGTCTGGCACTTGTAGAAAGCGTTAGACAGACGCTCAATAATCCCATGTCTTTCATCGTGCTTTCGCTGATAATAGGGCTAGTACATGTAAACACGGGCCATGTGCTGGCACTCATTGCAGGGATAAAGAAGAAGGAAAGAGCAACAATGCTCAATAAAGCAGGCTTATTTATCCTGCAGCTGGCAGGGCTACCTTGGATTATACATTCCATGCTTGGAATTGACATACCACTTCTGACAGCACCGATGTATTCTGCCCTGCTGTATACAGTAGGGCTGGGGATTGTCCTGATCATAGCATCTTCAATTGTACAAAAAGGTGCATTTCTAGGAAGCATATTCTGGTTATTCGACATCACCGGTATCCTGGGAGATATCATGTCATACTGCCGGTTAGCAGGGGTGGGTCTGGCTACTTTTTATCTGGCTTCCTGTTTCAACATGATTGCGGGCTTGATATACGAAATGATGCCAACAGGGATAGTAAGAATTATTGGAGGAGGCCTTTTAGCAGTCATCATCTTGATGATAGGGCATATGATCAACCTGGTTCTCAGCGGCATTACGTGTTTTGTTCACTCTCTTAGGCTATGCTTCGTAGAATTTCTATTCAAGTTTTATGAAGGTGGAGGTAGAGAATACAGCCCGTTTTGCCTAAAACATCGCCCCGTGTTCGTTAAAGGGAAAGCTTAGCAGATAATTTCTGGATGGAGGTGAAATATGATAGTAAGTCCTGAAGCCCTGGCAATTATGGGTGGGGGGTTAGCAATGGCTGGAGGGCTGGCTGGTTCCGCAATAGGCATAGCGAACGCTGGATCTGCAGGAGCAGCTACGCTTTCCGAAGAGCCAGGACAGTTCAGAAATGTCATCGTACTGGCATCTTTGCCAATGACACAGACCTTCTATGGACTGATTGTGCTGATACTTATTCTGACAACGGTGCTCCCCAAAATCAATGCCATGCCAGATCCCGGCGGCAGCGGTTTCACCGTACTAGCCTGTGGTCTTATCGCCGCTTTTGCCGAGTTGTTCTCTGCCGCATTTCAGGGCTCCGTGTGTGCAGCAGGCATCTCCCTTCTACCTAAAACTAAGGGCAAGATCCTGACCAACTCCATGATGCTTGCCGTTTTCGTTGAGCTGATAGGAGTTCTGGGACTGGTTTTTACCATCATGGCATTGAGCATGCTGGGACTTTTCTAGAGGTCATACGGGAAAATGGAAAATATAAATGAAGCTATTATCTCCAGAGTGAACGAGGAAGCCCGGGCCATAATTGAAGAGGCCGAGGAGAAGGCCCACAAGGAGATAAATCGGGCACAAAAGCAGCGCGAGGCAAAACTTGAGGAAGAAAGAGGCAAGCTACGCAAGGCAGCAGAAGAAGAAGCCGCTCGAATTCACGCTAGGTCTTCCATTAAAGAACGACAGGTGATTTCAGCAAAGAAATCCAGCGTTATTACCAGGATAATTGACATGGCAGAGAGCAAGCTATCTCATTTCACTGCTGACGAGCACCTTCTCGAGAAATTACTTACCGAGTCGCTTGACGCTCTGGGTGGGAAAAGAGCCAGAATCTATATTTCCCCCAGAGATATGGCCTCAGTGCAAAAACTTCTTGCAAGCAGTGAAACTCTGGCCAGCAGAGTCGAGGAGATCAAGGAATTGCAGCGACAGGGCGGCATTGTAGCTGAAGACATAGATGGAAAACTCAGGATCGATAACACCTATGCGACCAGACTTGAGATGTTGTTACCACAGCTGTTACCACAGATAAGTAAGGAACTCTTTTAAATTATAGATGAACATTATTTTGATCAACGCAAAGTACGCATTTATCTCAGCCTATCTGAAAGGCGAGGAGTCCAGAATAATCACCACGGATCAAATGGAGGAGATGCTAAAAACCGATAACATCCAAGAAGCGATGGCGCTGATCAGGGAAACTGATTTGGGAAGCTACCTAGAACAATTCCCCATCGAGACTTTTGATGACCTAGACGCCATCTTGTGGCAGTATCTTGCTGCCTGCATCAAGTACGCAGAATCATTTAGATTCTCGCCACCAGATATGGCAAAACTTTCCAGAGCATACATGGCGAAATATGACGTCCTCAATATTAAAGCTATCTTGATGAGCATTGTCTCCAACAGAAAAGCCAGCTTGCTTCCCATAGGAGAGCTTCATGAAAGGGGACTGTTGGATAAGCTCTCTACTGCTGAAAATACTAACGCTCTTATAGAAATGATCGCCGTTTCAGGATTGAAAGATTACATACCCGCAGTGAAAAACTACGCAGAGGGAGAAAAGCGTGAGGCCAGGTCACTAGCAGAAGCAAATCTGGATAACGCATACTACGATAGTCTACAGCACGTGATAATGAGAATAAAGGACGGTTTTATAATACGGCAAACCATGGGCATGGTTATAGACCTGACGAATCTACAGGTCGTTGCCAGAAGTATTATTGCGGGCTTAAAGATCAGCGCAGATCAGTGCACCATTGGTGGTGGATATTTAATTGGAGAAGATACCGTAAAAGGGCTGCTCTCTCTTAAACTGAACGACATTCCTCGTCACCTGGAGGGCACTCAATATAGCGATATAGCTGATGAGATGCTGGCCAGCTATGATAAAACTAGAAGCATTACAGCCATACAGAGCGTTATCGACAAGTACAGGTTCAAATGGCTCAGAGAAATGCTGGCTCCCAGAATATTATCTCCTCTGGTAATGCTATGGTACATAATTCTCAAGGAAACCGAAATAAGAAATCTGAGGCTAATATTAAAGACAATAAAGGACAACGCTTCAAGAGAAGAAGTAAAAGAATATCTGGTATCGTAATCATGATTCCTGCTAAAGAGCTGAACATAGTTGTTATAGGAGACAGAGATCTGCTTAGCGGCTTGAGGTTTGCCGGCATCAAAGAATATTATCCCATAGAGGATAATCAAGATGAGCGCGAGCAGACCAGAAGGGCTCTAGAAGAAGCAGTAAAGAAACCCGATACCGGCATAGTGATCATATCTGAAGATTATCTGAAATATGTGGAAGATATAGTATCGCGAGTTAAAAAAGGAAGCACTGCAATTCCTGTAATCGTAGAGGTCCCATCGAAATCCGGCACAGTATATCGAGATATCGCAGAACATTATGAAACATTTATGAGGGAATTCCTAGGATTCAATGTAGAGCTATAAAAAAAGCAGCCACTGCAGTTGCTACGGAATATAGAATAGATGCAGGTGGCGGATATTTAAAGAACTTTTTGATTTACTCTATAGCAGATACAGAACGGGCAATAAGAGCAGGAGGCTAAATTTATGGGAAAGATATGGAGAGTTTCCGGCCCTCTGGTTATAGCTGATGATATGA
>CAZVCX010000153.1:0-8016 GCA_964626375.1 uncultured Dehalococcoidales bacterium
GCAGTAAATTCTGTCCCCTGCCCGCATTTTCATATCGTCTACGAAGAGAGCGTTTGCCATTTTGGCGAAGTCGTATCCGGTAGTGCCGTAGACAGGCCATGCGAGAGGTAGAACCTCGTTGGCACTTAAGATCTTCTCCACGATAACGTAGAAGCCTGGGTAAGTGTCCGCTTTTTCTGACTCTGGTGCGATGCATTGCTGTAAGCGCGAGAGGTACTGGAATGGATCGCTAAGGCCATCGATGTGATCGATCCTCAGTGCGGATACTTTTCCCTCCCGTATCAGTCTGGATAACAGTGAGTGAGTAGCCTCGAAAACGGATAGCTCCTCAACTCTGACACCGATCAAGTCGTTGATGTCAAAGAAACGCCGGTAATTGATATGTTCGCTCGTCTCTTTCCAGGGAATAAGCCGGTACGCTTGCTGTTCCAGCAAACTGCGCATTGGCTCAAAGCTATGCGTTTCCCCTTTTTGACCGTTGAAGCGTGAGATGTTCTGTAAGAGAGCGGCTTTGATCTCGGGAGAGGTTTCGATAAAGTGCCGGAATGATTCCCTGATTGCTTGCCTGTCCCCGTATTGTTTGTGGGCTTCTTCCTCGTTTGGGTTATCGATTGAGGGCAGGCGTTTGGTATCCTCTATGAGCCGGGCGATTTTTTCATAACCGGGGTGGTGGGGACAGGGCGCTTTACCCGGAGCATCAAGGCAACAGGATAGGACCAGGCCGTAGGACTTAACGTCCAGTGGCAATTTGTGATCGCCATACTGGATGAATAAGCCGGCATCTTTTAAGGTCAGGTTGAACTCCTGGTTCTCCATAGTCTCATCATGGGAGTGGGCCAGGAGGGGCAGGATAATTTTGTTATTGGAGGCACTCCAATCTATGTCAAAGAAGCCGGCATAGGGAGAATATCTCCCGTTTTCCATAAGATCCATCCACCAGGGATTTTCGCAGCTGGCTGCCATGTGATTTGGAACGATGTCAAGAAGCAACTCCATGTTGTGTTTCCTGAGTTCCTGTACCAGGATATCGAAATCTTTCTCTGTACCGAGATCAGGGTTTAGGCGCGTTGGATCGGTTATGTCATAGCAGTGTGGGCTCCCCTTGCGCGCTTTAAATACGGGAGAGGTATAAAGGTGTGAGATGCCAAGGCGGTGCAGGTATGGTACCAGGCTGCGGGCATTTTCGAATCGAAACTGCTCGTTAAGCTGAAGCCTGTAGGTGGCGACAGGTATTCTTAAGTTGAGCATCTAGCCAACCCGCATGGATAGTTGCTGCCCCAGGGAGATGAACTGGTTAAGCCACTCCTGAGCATCTTTGTCTCCCCGCTCTGCTTTCGTTTGGAATTCACTACAGATAGAGTTGAGCATTCCATAGTACAGGTTCTGCACTTTCCAGAGATCTACAGGGAATGGCAACGAGCGCAGCATTTCGGTTATGGCCAGCAATTCCTGTATGTGCTCAATGTCTTCAGGCATAGAAACGAGCCTTGCCATTATCCTTTCCAGCGTTTGCTGTAAGAGATAGCTCAATCCCTCTACATCGAGCTCCACTTTCCATATCCGTATGTCATCCACGATGCTCCTGATGCGTTCCAGATCCAGGCTGTCGCTACTTAATGCTTTGCGCAGCTCGTTGTTGAGAATGAACTCGGCGGTTGCATGAAAGCTTCTCGGAATTGGATTGCCCAGCTCTGAAAGAAATCGCATTGGAGGATAGTGATGTTCATATACTTGATAATAGGCAGCTTCGATATCGGAGAGAGCGGATTCCAGGATGTTATTTAACACTTTTCGTTGCTCATCCAGAAAGAGGCTCTTTATAGAGTACATCGAAGTCCCAAAATGTTTGTCCAGGATCCGGATAACCTCGGGAAAATCAGCTGTGGAGAAGGTCTCGGTGAGCTCCTGGACCATTGTCTGGTATTTTTCTTCTCCCTGGTATGCGCGAACGCCGGCATTTACGTTATGATCTCCAAAATGCAGGACTCCGAAACACACGGTAGCCGCTTCTCTTGTTATGGTAGATGTGATTTTAACTCTTCCCGTTGCTAGCTTTGGCTTGCCGGCAACGGCCGTTTGATAGTCCTCCATGTCGATATGATAGCAGTAAATTTTGTCCTGTTCTCCGTATTCTTCGAATAGGGAGCTTATGGCAAAGTGTGCGGTGACCTTGTCTAAGTCCACTCTGGCTGGTTTGACGAATTTCTCGTAGATGCGGCGACCGTCAGCGTGCTCGGTGATGTTACTCTTGGCCAGCTCGATTCGCTCCAATAATTTTTGCTCAATATCATCGCCAAAGAGTTCTTCTGCCAGCTGGACTGCTCTTCCGGCATATTGAATGATCTGCACCGTTTCGATGCCTGACACCTCGTCAAAAAACCAGCCACAGCTTGTGTACATAAGCATGGCATGCCTCTGGAGTTCCAACAGTTTGAGGACAGTTACTATTTCTGATTCCTGCAACTCATGAGTCCGGTGTTGGTCCAAAAATATCTGGACGTTCTCTGCAGAGCGGTCCAGGATTACTCTGATGTAGTCGTCGCGGGCTGACCATGGGTCTTTCAGAAGTTCATTTGTTTTTTCCTCGTACTCGGGGACTACGGCGTCGCGAAACCAGTCCATTGCGTTGCGGAGGGGAGCGCGCCAGGCCTGATTCCATTTTGAGTTTCTGCCGGCATTGCATCCGCAATCGCTCCGCCATCGCTCAACTCCATGAATACAGCTCCAGGAGCTGTTTTCAACGATTTTAACCTCGTGCGTTGGGAGGTGTTTTTCCAGATACTCGCCATAATTTGTGATTTGCGCCAACCCTTCTTTTTCGATGCGGTCAAGAGCGAAAGCCAGAGCCATATCTCCGAAACGGTGGTGGTGGCCGTAGGTCTCTCCATCGGTGGCAATGTGTATGAGTTGATGATGCGTTGGCTTTTCGGAGAAAGCGTTGGCAAGGCAGTGGGCGAAGCTTTCGCCACTATTTAGTAGCTCCTCGAAAGCAACGCTGCGGGCGATGGGGCCGTTGTAGAAAAAGAGGTTTATCTTCCGGCCCGAGGGTAGTTCGATCTCGTAAGCCATCGTGGTATCGATTGAGGCATTGCTAACATCATTCCACGCCTCAGTTCCGATCTGGCGTACCTGTTTGGCCTGGTGGGGAGCGAGTATGGTGAATTTGATCCCTGATTCCGCAAGGATATCCAGAGTTTCCAGATCCACAGCGGTTTCCGGGAGCCACATTCCTTCAGGTTCTCGCCCGAAGCGGTGCTCAAAGTCCCGTATTCCCCATGTCACCTGTGTGTACTTGTCCCGTCGGTTGGAGAGAGGCATAATCATGTGATTGTAGGCCTGGGCCAGAGCTGAGCCGTGTCCCGAGAAGGTTTGTCGAGTTTCCCTGTCGGCGTCCAGAATGGCCTGGTAGGCATCGGGCTCATGCTCTTCCAGCCATGCGAGAAGAGTTGGCCCGAAGTCAAAACTCATTTTAGCGTAATTGTTGGTTATTCGAACGATGTAGCTTTCGCTATCAAGTATGCGCGAGGCGGTGTTGGGAGCATAACATTCAGCAGTTACCCTTTCGTTCCAATCGTGGAAGGGATAGGCTGAGTCCTGCAGTTCAACGTGTTCCAGCCACGCATTCTCCCGAGGTGGCTGGTAGAAGTGGCCGTGAATACAAATATAGCGTGCCATTTAACGAGCCTCCTTGCGGAACAGAATGAATGTCCACGGGCTCAGAGTAATAGTAACTTTCTCCTTTGAGCTAAGCCGTTGCGGCACAACGCCATTTCTGCCGGGCCATGTGTCTTCTGCCGAGTCAAGAATTTTTCCCCATGGCCCCCCGGGAAAAGGCAGGGTGACTGATGTTTTGCTGTCGTTTAAGTTGAACAAAATTAACACCTCGCTATCTTCATGCCAGCGGCGAAGAGATAACATATTATACTCTCTGATGACCTCTATCTGCATATTTTCCTTGCTCGGGCAAGCCAGCGCGGGCGTATCTTTGCGGAGACGGATCAGTTCCCTGTAGAATGCAAGCAAGGCGCTGTGCTGCTTCTCGAGACGCAGGGCGTGGTGCAACTTGGCGCGCAGGAAGGTTGCTTCATCCTGTGGGTCCGGCACTTTGCCTTTCCAGTGAAATTTGGCAAAATCGTTTTGGCGCCCTTTGCGCACTGCTTCTATAAGTTGAGGTTCGGAGTGGCTGATAAAGTATGGAAAGGGAGATGTTTCGCCGTATTCCTCGCCCATGAACAGGAGTGGGATAAAGGGCGATAGCAGAACGATGCCGGCAGCCAGCTTGAGTTTTTCCAAAGGGACGAGTTGACTCAGGCGCTCTCCCATCATGCGGTTGCCTGCCTGATCGTGGTTCTGGGCAAAAACGACGAAGCAGTGGGCTGGGATATCTTGAGAAGAGATGCCGTGTTTTCTCTGGCGGTAATGAGAATACTGTCCTGAATAGACGAAGCCTTCCTGTAATGCTTTGGCTAGGTGCTGTATTCGCCCGAAATCCTGATAATAACCGGTGTGCTCCTCTGTCAGTAGTGCATGAAGTGCGTGATGGAAATCATCGTTCCACTGTGCATCCAGTCCATAACCTCCGACTTCTGGAGGCTTGATGAGGCGGGCGTTGTTGGCGTCGCTCTCGCCGATGAGATAGACTTGCCGATTTAACGCCTTTGCTTCATGATGGAATTTCTGAGAAAGCTCTTCCACGAATGAGAAGGATGAATTGTCCATTATGGCATGTAGTGCATCCAAGCGAAGGGCATCAACGTGAAATTCATGTATCCAGTAGAGGGAATTCTCGATGAAAAAATGGCGGACTTCATCGCTATAAGAACCATCGAAGTTGAGTGCCGCGCCCCACGGTGTCTTGTAGCGGTCGGTGAAGTATTGGCCGAAGTCAGCAAAGCAATTTCCTTCAGGGCCAAGGTGATTGTAGATGACATCCAGAATTACTGCCAGTCTCTTGTGATGGCAGGCGTTGATCAATCGCTTCAGTCCTTCCGGTCCACCGTAGGAATCTTGTACGGCGAAAGGATATGTACCGTCATATCCCCAGTTGCGGTTACCGGGGAATTGGCCAACGGGCATAATTTCTATGGCGGTAACGCCCAAATCCTTTAGTTCATCGAGATGAGGGATGATGGCGTCAAAAGTGCCTGCATTGGTAAAGGCTCCTGTATGCAGTTCATAGATAATGTATTCCTTTAGATGTAGCCCGTGCCAGCTTTGATCTTCCCAGGGGAAATGTCGTTCCACTACTTGAGATGGGCCGTGAACTCCACCGGGTTGGAAGCGAGAGGCAGGGTCAGGGCGTTCCTTTTCCGAGTCCAGACGGTAAAAGTACAGGTGACCAGGTTTTACATTCTCAATGATTGCCCTGTGGTAGCCCAACGCATCTCTTTCCAGGGGCCAGAGCTGCTCATCCGGGGATATGATGTGTACCGCTGCCTTTTGAACAAATGGTGCCCATACGACGAACTGGCATCTGCTATGGCCCAGATATGTAGCGCCAGGTAGGCCTTCTTCGTTCACGCCTGTCGCTCTCCGCTCTTAAAGCATACCACTGCCAGTGGAGGTAGGGTGATTTCCAGAGAATAAGGTCGACCATGCCATGGGATTTCATGAGCTTCCAGGTTTTCCGGGTTGTTCTGACCACTGCCACCATACTCGGTAGCGTCGCTGTTAAGGATTTGTCTCCAGAAACTGCTCCGCGGGACGCCTATCCTGTATTGAAAGTGAGTTGTTGGAGTGAAATTGCAGATAAAAACTAAAATGTCATCTGTGAATTTGCCTTTGCGTATGAAGCTAATGACGCTCTGTAAGGTATCGCTGGCATCAAGCCATTCAAAACCCGATGGATTGCAGTCCAGTTCATAGAGTGAAGGTTCACACCGGTAAAGCTGGTTCAAAATCTTTATCCATTTCTGTATCTGAACGTGTCGCTCGTACTCCAGCAAATGCCAGTCCAGGCTTCCATCGTGATCCCACTCCCGGAACTGGCCCAGCTCAGCCCCCATAAAGAGTAGCTTTTTACCTGGCTGACTGTACATATATCCTAGAAGTAGCCTTAAGTTGGCGAACTTTTGCCAGTCGTCGCCCGGCATCTTTCCCAGAAGAGATCCTTTTCCATGAACCACTTCGTCGTGAGATAGCGGTAAAATAAAGTTTTCGTTGAAGGCATAAAGCATGCGGAAGGTCAAATCGTTATGATGGTATTTTCTGTAAATGGGATCGCGAGACATATATCTCAGGGTATCATGCATCCAGCCCATGTCCCATTTCAGGCCGAAGCCCAGGCCTCCTACGTATGTTGGCCGTGAGACCATGGGCCATGCAGTGGACTCCTCAGCGATGATTTGCACATCCGGGTAGCTCTTGTATACCTCTTTATTTAATTTTCGCATGAAATCAATGGCTTCGATATTTTCCCTGCCACCGTACTGGTTGGGGATCCAATCTCCTTCTTTTCTGGAGTAATCTAGGTAGAGCATGGAGGCAACTGCATCTACTCGCAGCCCATCGGCGTGATATTTGTCCAGCCAGAGGCAGGCGCTACTGATAAGGAAGCTTTGCACCTCCGTGCGTCCGTAATTGAAAATGTAGCTCTTCCAGTCGGGATGAAATCCCTTCTTGGGGCCAGCATGCTCGTATAAATGCGTTCCGTCGAAGAAACCCAGCCCATGTTCATCGGTGGGAAAATGAGAAGGAACCCAGTCCATAATTACTCCGATTCCATGCTGGTGTAAACAATCGATCAGATGCATTAAATCTTGAGGAGTACCATAGCGACTTGTAGGGGCGAAAAATCCGGTAGTCTGGTAGCCCCAGGAGCCGAAGAATGGGTGTTCCATAATTGGAAGAAACTCTACGTGAGTGAATCCCATTTGCTGAATATAATCAGCAAGTTGGGACGCAAGTTCACGATAGGAGATAGAGCGATATCCATCCTCCGGCACTCTCTTCCAGGAACCAAGGTGCATCTCATAAATAGACATAGGTGCACTGAGGCTATTGTATTCCTTCCTCTTGTTCATCCACTCCTGGTCTTCCCAATGGTATTCAAGGTTTCGGACGATGGAAGCAGTTTTGGGGGGTATTTCGTTGTAGGAGGCGAAAGGATCAGCCTTATCTACCCTATAGCCCTTGTAACGGGATATTATGTGGTATTTATAGAGGTTTCCATCGACCACTCCCGGAATAAATCCCTCCCAAATTCCCGATCGTTCCCTGCTTTGTAAAAAGTGGTCTGTTTTATTCCAGCAGTTGAAGTCACCGACAACGGATATCTTGCTGGCATTTGGAGCCCATACGGCAAAATAGGTTCCCTTTTGCTCGTTGATGGTCAGTTGATGTGCGCCCATCTTGTCGTACAGCCGAAAGTGGGTGCCTTCATTAAAAAGGTAAAGGTCATCCTCTGTTAGAAGGGTTATTTTTGTTTCTTCTGGCGGTTTTCTCATCTTCAATTTTCAGCCTTTCTTCCTGTTTTCCCAGCGTAACTTTTCCTCTGCTGACCTCGATGTCTGCTCCGCCTGCGAAGTTCATCAACGGTCTTTAGTATATCAACTACTTGAGGCAACCGACAAAAGCGCTCAAAAGTATATCGCGTTTTGCGCTGCCAATTTGGATACTCTTTGCTGGTCCCTGGTATGTTCTGGGGCTGTGTTTCAAGCCAGAGATCTTCCAGGTTGATGAGAACTATCCGTGCCCGGCTGGCGGCCAAGAAGGACAGGCAGGCCGTGAGAGCAGCGGATACCGCGCTGCTTGTTGCTTTGTGTAGCCAGTTTGCATCGTGTGGGAGGGGTTCCAGAGTTCTTTTCGCGCTCGGAAGCTCCTGTTCTTTCTCCGTAAATGTCCTATTCAGGAGGTCTATTCTCCTCTTTTCCTCGCTGTTCAGGTTCTGCCAGAATGCCGCGAAAGGCGGCATGTCATGCGTATTAAGGCTGGCTATTGAATGGGAGGGAGCTGGAGGCAGTTTGTTGCTCGGGTCAGGAGCAAGTTCATATTGCATGATATACATGCGCTGAATTT
>CAZVCX010000154.1:0-5570 GCA_964626375.1 uncultured Dehalococcoidales bacterium
GCTGAGTTACTCCCGCAAAGGCAGATGCTATTTTAACCTGCAAAGTGAAAATCTTCAAGCAGATCTTACTTGGTCATCTTGGCCAGGTCTTCGCAATAACAGCAAAAGAACAGATGCCAGTAAAGCAAAACCTCCGCCAACAAGAAAAGCGCTGAAGTAGTTGCCGCTGATATCAAACAGCCTCCCCGCCAGCAACGGGCCAAAGGCTGCTCCCGTATCCCAGCCAATATTTATTATTGCCATTACCAACCCCATGTGTACCACGCCAAAATTTTCTCCCACGAGCACAGTACTAACGGGAGAAATTCCTCCAAAAGAAAAACCAAATAGCACCGCAAATACATATAGCAACCACAAAGACGGCGCGCTGGCAAAACCTATCATGGACACAAACAAAATCACTGTGCAAAGAAGAAATGCGTGCCGTCCTCCCACGCTATCGGATATTTTCCCCACCACCAATCTACCCACAACGCTCGAACCTCCAATGCAACTGAGCAACAGGGACGCTTGTATAGAATCAATACCGCTATCAAGAGCATGATTGACTATGTGGGTATTAATAATATAACAGCAAGTAGCGCTCACGAACAATATCGCCATCTGTAACCAGAAATTCCTGGTTCGAGTAGCCTGCACCAGAGAAAACTCCCTGGTCTCATTCCCCAACTCACCAACGTCGGATGCGGTTACTTTCCTGAGCGGTGGACTTTTGAGCAAGCAGGCGGCTGGAATGACCATGGCAATTACCATCACAGCTATGATGATATAGGCCATCCGCCAACCATAGGAAGAAATGAAGAACGACGCCAGCGGAGGAACTGCAAACATGCCTATACCAACACCGCAGCTGACAATGCCCAGCGCCAATCCGCGCTTCTCTTTGAACCATTGAGCCACCAGCGTCATCGAGATAACATAGTTATATCCAGTACCCATTGCCAGCAAAAGGCTATAGGTAAAGAACAAATGCCATGGCTCAGTCACCTGGCTACTCAAGAACAAACCCAATCCCGTAAACAAGCCCGATGCAACGAACACTCTACGTGGCCCAAATTTCCCTATCGCCCAACCCGCAACGATAGTGAAGGCAGGACAGAGCAACATGTACAAAGAAAACACCCCGGACACAGAAGTCCTGTTCCAGCCAAAGTCCAGGCTGAGCGCTTCAAAAAAGACCCCGTAAGAGAACCTAGCCGATCCCAGAGCAATAATTCCAATTACTAGGAGGAGACCAACTACTACCCAGCCATAATAGAACTTGCCCTGCTCTGCATTGGAATCCATCATATTATTCTCAACCAAAGTAACACAACGAGGCTATAAGTCAGCCTTCAGGATAACTACCGGCACTACCTGAGATTAAACCTGCTACATGCGCACGAGCAACTCGCGAATTCCTGCCCCTTACCCATCCCGAACAACAAGCACATGTGCCTATTGTACAGTTACAATTCTTTTGAAACAAGATATTGAAGACATAACCTTCAAATTAATCAGGTTACACCATACTACTGGCCTCTCAATTTGAGAATGTAAGCGAGTAGCTCCTTTCCAAAATCAGAGGCCACACTTATATCTCCGGGGGATATCTCAACATTATTGAGATACTGCAAACGCAGTACATCGCCTTCAAATAGCTCAGGAATAAGCCCGGCAAAAGAGAAGCCCATCATTTCCAGCAATGCACAGAACTGCGCCGTGGCTGGAAGAGAGAGCGGTAGATCAACATAAATACAATCAACTCGGTGCAAGCACAATTCCTTTAGGCGAAACTGCACCAGCTCTACAAAGTCCACTCCATAGTCCCTCACCAGTAAGAATCCCCTATTCTGCGCAGTCTGTACCCTGATATCAAGGCTCGAGGAGGGGGGAAGCGCTTTCTGAGTGCTAATAGCTGCAGTGATAATATTTCGCTCAATTCCACACATCTCATAAATGCGGCGAATCATCGTCTGGTGGTGAAAAGGAGGATAAACATCACGAACAGGCCCATCTTTAATTTTGGCATAAAAAAGCGCCGCTGTCTGACGCTGTACATGTTCTTCCCGCTGAATTTTCTTGAAAAACATAGTTGCTGGC
The DNA here is from genome assembly GCA_964626375.1 of uncultured Dehalococcoidales bacterium. Taxonomy (GTDB): domain Bacteria; phylum Chloroflexota; class Dehalococcoidia; order GIF9; family AB-539-J10; genus M55B177. Next base: position 2,083 of record CAZVCX010000154.1, read on the forward strand.
GTGAAGCCAAGAAGAAATCCCGTCTCATGAGCACCAAGCGCCAGATTACCCTTTTGTGTATAGGGATGGACAGCCACTGGCTCGCTATAAATACCGTACATGCCCTTTTCTCGTGCTCGACACATCATAAAAGACTTCATTTTAGCGAATATGCCGTGGCCTCTATAGCGTGGGTCTACAACTGCCTGGCCAGTTTCTCCAATTCGAGCCCCCAGCTGGCGCATACTCATCGAGAGATGACCGATTATCTCATTATCAGGTGTCACAGCCACGCAGGGAATCGCAAGGCCACTTTCAAGCAGTTCCTTCTCTCTATCTGGAAAGTAGATATCATCGCTGCCGTAGGTATATCCATATGATCGGTAAACGCACCGAGCAACACCAACGGCATCATCGGGCCTCATCAAGCGCAAGGTGAAAGGCGCATCAGGTGAAACAGGGAGAGAAGAGACTTCACTCTCTTTTGCTTCTCCAGAAAGATAGGCCGTCACATCTTTGTAAGCGAGGTTCTTAACCAGTTCAACTCGCTTGCCCTGCCGGCCCAGATTGAGAAAGTGAACTTCATCGGCAAAAGCATTCATCAAAACCATACCCAAGCCCGACTGTCCTGACTCCTTGAACGCCTTGAAATCAAAGGGAAGCCCCTGGTCCTCGACTGTCACTACCAGATGGCCTGGTCTACGCAGTATGGCAACTTCAAAGGAGCCCAGTTCACCAGGATCAAAAGCATGCTCGATTACATTGCAGCATGCTTCTTCCACCACCAGCTCGAGCCGTTCTGCATCCTGGCTCTTCAGCCCCAGTTTTATGGAGAGTTCTCGTACAAAGGAGACAACAGCAGGTAGAAATTCAAGCCTGGCCGATATCTTGATACGAGAAATTTCCTGTTCTCCCAGCATATTCTTACCTTCAATCCAAGCGTAATGCTATCGCTACATTCTCCAAAATGGGAAAATATCTCTGTGCGCGCATGATACTATCAGGTGTATCTATATCACCAGCAGCTGCATTCACCGAACATGAAAAGTTACTGTGACAGTGCGCACCGCCAGCCCGATTCGGAAACAAGTATCCTGGCCCCTACGACTACTTTCCAGTGAACCGGGGTTTCCTCTTTTCTTGGAACGCATTTAGCCCTTCTTCCAGGTCGCTGGTGCTAAAGCATTGTGAGAAGCACTGAATCTCCAGGTTCCTGGCATTGTCCAGAGCCATATCATAGCCATAGTTAATGGCATATTTGGCCATCTTAATAGCAAAAGGAGGCATTTTCGCCAGCTTCGCAGCAAATTGCCTTGTCTCTTCCATAAGAGATTCCATAGGATATACCCTGTTGACCAACCCTATTTCAAAAGCACGCTGTGCTTTTATATTTTCACCGCTCATGATTAATTCCTTTGCCCTTCCCAACCCAACGAGTCGAGCCAGTCGCTGAGTTCCTCCCCAACCCGGAATCAATCCCAGGAGAACTTCAGGTTGCCCGAAAACAGCCCCATCTGAACAGAACCTGACATCACAGCACAGAACAATCTCTTCTCCACCTCCCAGAGCATAACCATTTATCGCCGCTATAGTTGGTTTACCCAGGATCTCCAATCGCCTGAAAACATTATGGCCCTCTTCTATGAATGGTATTATTTCTCTGGGGCTCTTGTTCTTAAATCCACTGATATCCGCTCCAGCGGCAAACGCTTTATCACCTGCTCCCGTAAGAACAACGACTTTGATCTCCTCTTTGCTCTCGCAAACGCTAACTGCGTCGCCGATCTCGGATATCATTTCGCTGCTCAGGGCATTCAATGCCTTGGGGCGATTTAGCGTAATAGTAGCAACATTGTCTTCCACCTTGAATAAAATATTCTTATAGTCCATAAATAACACCTCCAAATCTTGCTTTATATTTTCACCAGGCGGCGTAATTATAGCGCACCGTACATATTCTGGGGAAGAAATGTAGCAGGGCGCACACCTATATCTCAGCGAATAATTCCTTTACGTTGCATTTTTGTTCGAATTTCAGTAAGGTTATTCCTCGATAATACAATATCCAAAAGGAGATGAACGGGATACCTATGGCCAGAGCAAAAATCGGCATTATCGGTGGAAGCGGCTTATACAGAATGAAAGGAATAAGCGATGTTGAAGAAATAAGAGTGACAACCCCTTTCGGAGAACCAAGTGATAGCATCACGCTGGGCAATATCGAGGGTACGCGAGTAGCTTTCCTACCTCGACACGGCAAGGGGCACCGCATCAGCCCGAGTGAGCTGCCGGCGAGAGCAAATATTTATGCCTTAAAATCCCTGGGCGTAGAAAGAATTATTTCTCTGAGTGCCGTGGGTAGCCTCAGAGAGGACATAGAGCCACTCCATTTCGTTATTCCAGACCAGATTATCGATCGCACCAAGAGCAGAAAGGGAACTTTCTTCACGGAGGGCATAGTATGTCACGTCACATTAGCACATCCCTTCTGCCCTGACCTGAGCCAGACCCTTTACGAGGCAACTCTTCAAGAAGGTTTCAGGGTTCACAAAGGAGGCACCTATGTTGCCATAGAGGGACCAAATTTTTCTACCATAGCTGAATCACAACTCTACCGATCATGGAACGCAGACATACTGGGAATGACAGCTTTCCCCGAAGCCAATTTGGCCAGAGAAGCAGAAATGTGTTATGCCACGCTTGCCTTCGTCAGTGATTATGATTGCTGGCACCCCGAGTATGAAAAGGTAACCACGGAGATGATTCTATCCAACCTGAAGACGAGCGTAGACGCCAGCAGAAAAATTCTGAGAAGGGTAATCCCATTGATAGGTGAGGAAAGAAAATGTATATGCGCTACCGCACTTAAAAACGCCATTGCTACTTCTCCTGACTGCATATCCGAAAGAGTAAAAAGGGATCTGGGCCCGATCATAGGAAAATATATCAAAGGAAACGAGAATGCCTCCTGAAGTAAACTTTAGCTGTCTGCCTACTGCCATAGGCAGTATGCCACAGACAGATCCTAACGCTGCCTGCTCTGCAGTGTTGAGACATCTACAGGATATCCCCGCATGGCCTCAACTGCCAAACCGTTCTCCCAAAGAGCAGATGTATATTCAGTACGGCGAAGATTTTCCTGGCGCAACGATTGACGACAACAAGTTACATATTGAGCCAAGGGACAATTTTGAAAGCGGACTGGAGCGAATCTACCTTGATCGCCAGATGGATAATTTCAACCGGTATGTCGTCTCTAGCGAATATGCTGCTGGGTTGCACACTTTCCTTTCTCTCGAGAGGAAAAGCAATATGATCAAAGGGCAGATAATAGGACCAATTACCTGGGGGCTTACGGTAATGGGCCAGGATGGTAGGGCTATTCTCTATGACGACACCCTGGCTGAACTTAGCGCCAGCTTTTTGAGGTTGAAAGCTGCGTGGCAGGAACATGCTCTCAGCAAGGTATCACCTCACACCATCATTTTCGTGGATGAGCCATATTTGGT
>CAZVCX010000155.1:0-3098 GCA_964626375.1 uncultured Dehalococcoidales bacterium
AGATGGATGCCGCTTTCCATTAAAAGGTCGTTTTGTGCTCGGGATGCCGACTCGGCAATGATGCGAATTGCTGGCTCGGTGCCGCTGGGCCGAATGAGCATCCAGGAATCGGGGAACTCCAGCCTTACGCCGTCTATGGCGTTGACCTCTGGGCGTTCTCCTTCTACCATGAGAGATGGGCCCGCTTCTCTTATCACCTTCATAACGCTTTCCTTGAGCTCGTTCGGGCAGGGGACCTTCGTCTTGCTCAAGCAAAGGGGAGGCAGAGATTGGAGAAATTCTCGAATTTGGCCGGGATCTCGCAGCTCGCTCAAGAGGGTGAGAGTGGCGAAAAAGCTGTCAGGATAGTATCCCAGCTCGGGGAAGATATAGACTCCCACTCCCTCCGCTCCCAGAGCGGCGTTGCGTTCGCGGGCCGAGTGGGCCACGTTGACGTCGCCTACCCTGCCCCGCACTACTTCTCCTCCAAGGTCGTTGATTGCCGAGTCGATGAGCTTGCCGCTCTCTACGGTAGTGGCGATCGTCTTTCTTTTCGTTTTCTCAATCATTATCCTCGATATGAAAGCGATCATGGGATCGAATCCCAGGAATCCTTCTCTGTCGCAGAAAACAACCCTGTCGGCATCGCCATCAAAACAAATAGCCAGGTCGGCGTCCTGCTGCCGCAGGAATTCGATCGTTCCCGTAAGAGTATCCTCTTTGGGTTCGGGATTTCTCCCCGGGAAACGTCCGTCTGCTTCGTCATTCAGAGGGATCACTCTTAAACCCATTCTGCGAAAAATTTCTGTAGCGAAACCAGAGGCTGCTCCGTTGCCGGGGTCGATTACCAGCTTCAGTTCACGGGCCAGCTTTCCTGGAGGAATTTTTCTTTCAATAAAGGAAAAGTACTTCTCTATGCCCTCTTCCGTTCTCTTTAGAGCTCCCTTGCCCTGGCGGAATTTCTTCCTAAAATAGAGCTTCTCTAGTTCCTCTTCCTGTGCCCGGCTGTATCCGGTGGCATCTCTGTTGAATAGCTTGATGCCGTTGTATTGTGGCGGATTGTGCGAAGCGGTAATCATCACGCCAGCATCAAAGCTCATTTCCCTGGTGAGCAGGGCCAGCGCCGGCGTGGGTAAAATGCCCAGGTCTACCACGTCAATGCCCGAGGACAGAAGACCGGATATGACCGCATCTTTGACCGTTTCGCGGCTCTCCCTGGAGTCGGTGGCGAGGCAAGCACAGCTGGATGCTGGCAGGCTGCTTCCCAGCGCCCTGCTGCTTTCTGTGCATAGCTCCAGGGGCAGGTCTTCTCCTACGACTCCCCGTATACCGCTTGTGCCAAAAAGGGGCTCTCTTTTGTAACTGTCAGCTTCCATATAACTTCGAATGTTAAAGACTCTGTCATTCTTCCGGGCACCGCCTCCAGCGCTGCTGGCACATCATCCGCTCTCATTTTCACAAGAGCACAGCACCAGTCACTATATCACTATTATAGTTACTCCGCAATAGATTTAGCCTCACTTAAACGACCAGGTGGTTGCTTTTGGCTCGCCAAACTGAGTAAGATAGAATGCTTGCAGTATGAAAACCGTAAGGGACAGAGACCTCTGGCTGATTGACATACTGACTGCGTTGCTCATTGTAATTATCGTCCTGCTCCCCTCCAATGCACTGCGCATCGTTATTGGGCTTCCCCTGGTGTTTTTCTTCCCCGGCTATATCCTGATAGCGGCGCTCTTTCCCCGGAAGGAGAGTCTGGGGGGAGTTGAAAGAGTGGCGCTTAGCTTCGGAATGAGCATCGTCGTGGTACCGCTAATCGGGCTAATATTGAACTATATGCCCTGGGGGATACGGCTTTATCCCGTCCTCATCTCGCTCGCGGCTTTCATCCTGATCATGTCAGCTATCGCCTGGCGCCGCAGAAGAAAGCTGCCCGCAGCAGAAAGGTTCACGATATCGCTTTCATTCAAGTTGCCTTCGTGGGAAGAGCGGGGAGTTCTGGACATGGTTCTGTCCGTAGTGCTGGTGGTGGCCATGGTGGGGGCGATTGCAACGCTGGTATATGCTATCGCCACGCCTAAAGTGGGAGAAAGATTTACCGAGTTCTATATTCTGGGAGAAGAGGAAAAGGCAACGGGATATCCCACCGAGCTGAGCCTGGGGGAGAGAGGAGAAGTTATCCTGGGCGTGGTGAACCATGAACAGGAAGAAGTGGACTATCAGGTTCGCGTAAGAATAAACGGCGCCGCTGGCACAGTAAAAGCATGGCTGAAAGAGGGAGGGTCGCTGGTGGAGCTGCCCGATAACACCTTGATCATGGAGGGATTGCTTCATGAAGAAAAGTGGCAGGGGAGAATTATTTTTGAGCCGCTTTTTCGGGGAGAGAAACAGAAGCTGGAATTCCTGCTCTTTAGCTCTCTGATGAGAGAGGATTATTCCCTCTCTGCCAATCTCGATAGCGGCAACTTTTTCGCTCTGGAGATAAATGAGGCTGAAGGTTGGGCTACCGCCTCGCTGAACAATGAATCCGGTGCCGCTCATAGCTACGGAATTGAGGTATGGCAAAATGGAGCACTGCATAAGGAAGTAGGGTTTACTGTGCTCGAGGGAAATGAGATAGAAGAGAAATTTTCCTTTCCTCCGGATAAGTCTATCTTTCTCGTATATGAAGATGGCGAGCTAGTAATCGAAGATAGCGGTGCTGAACTTTCTCTGCATCTCTGGCTGGATGTCGACTAGAAAGTCAGCGCACTCTCGAGCAATCCCACGGGCATCGAGATGGTAGAGAGATCGCAGGTAATCCTGGCTTCCATGGGTTACAAACTCATTCGGAATGCCCAGCCGTCTGGATTTAATGCCGATAACTCTTGATTTCTCCAGCACTCCCAGCACCGAGGCGCCGAAACCGCCATTGAGAACATTATCCTCGACGGTGAGCACTTTCCCCACGCTACTTGATACTCTCAGGATGAGGTCTTCATCAAGAGGTCGAACGAAGCGGGCATTAACGACCATGGCATCAACGCCTGAAGCAGCCAGGAGGTCTGCCGCTTCCATGGAAGGCGTAACGGTGGCCCCGATTGCCATTATGACCACGTCCTTTCCCTCTCTTACTATCT
>CAZVCX010000156.1:0-2518 GCA_964626375.1 uncultured Dehalococcoidales bacterium
TGATATAGGCAAGATATATATACCCGCCGAAATTCTCAGTAAATCTGGTAAATTAAACGAAATCGAGTTTGCCATGATTAAGATGCACCCCCAAGCTGGTTACGATATATTGAAGGGTATAGAGTTTCCCTGGCCAATTGCTCAAATCGTGCTCCAGCACCACGAAAGAATGGACGGCTCCGGTTATCCTAATGGCCTTCACGGTGAAGATATTATCTTGGAAGCGAGAATCTTGGCAGTAGCTGATGTTATCGAAGCTATGGCTTCTCACCGACCTTACCGACCTGCTCTTGGTATAGACAAAGCATTAGATGAAATCATGCAGAATAAGGGCATTCTTTATGATGCTGATATAGTGGATGCTTGTGTTGAGCTTTTTACCGAGAAGGGTTTTAAATTCGAATAGTAGGCTGAGTATGTAGCGCACATTTATGGGAAGTATATAGGGGCGATATTAAGGTCAGATCCCGCTATCCTCAATGGTTCTGATGTTAAGGATTCTACCATACCACTCAATGAGCCATAAGGGGATAGGCGGTTAGAAAGTTCAGAAGCTTTATACCTTAGACCGTGCGGGCAGCATCGCGCGAGATTCCGCGAAATGAGGCAAGGGGGGGTAACCAGTTGAACAAACGTAACCTACGTTGGAAATGTTGCGGTAATTCGGTCAGGACAGACCCCAGAAGTGTACAATTTTCCACTATTCCGTGTTCAGGATAAAGCTAAAAATTGGCGACAAAAAGGCGACAAATGGTTTGGGACGAGTTGCGACACAAAGGCATTTCACGAACAAAACCAGTTCTTGGCAATGAAAGCAAAAAGCCCTGTTTATACGTAAAATGACTCTTTGGGACACCTGACTTAGAATTAAGAGTCAGCTGCTCTACCAGTTGAGCTAGCGGCCCACACGAAGGTAATGTTACCATCAATACAAGGGACAGGCAAACTGAGGTTAAACTATTGCACACAGCAAGAAAGAGACCCTTCTCGCTCAGGAGCCACTATACCATGGTGAAATACTCTCAAGGAGCAATGGAGAGAGCTCCCTCCAGAGATAAAACCAGGAGGGAGCTATGGTAACGATATATGAATTTACTTTATAGCATATGCTATTTGAACGTCAATGCTTATATCCAGCTCCCCTGGGCTTACATATGTTTCCGGTGACGATGATTTGATAAGTACTTCATCATACATATATCTTATATCCGATGGCATATAAGTATTCCCTTCTGAGATATAGGTCGGCTGTCCCAGATTTACCGAAGCTAACCCAGCAATCTGTTCCGCTTTGCCAGCAGCATCCTCCACCGCCTTTGCACGGGCTTCCTCATAGTATGGTTCGGGATCATCCACAGTAAAGCTTATGCCCTGAATCCTGATATTATCACCTCCTGCCCGGACCACAGTATCGATGACGGCACCAGCATTATCTACCTCTCTTATTTTAGCCGTTACCATGTTAGTTACGCGATAGCCCGTGATCTCCTCTCCCCTGTTTTCTGTCCAGTTAGTTATGGGATAAACGCTGTACCTTTGAGTCTGAATATCCTTCTCTGCTACCCCACTATCCTGCAATGCCTGTCTTACAGCGTCCATAGACTCAGACGCCTCTAATTGAGCTTCCTCCACCGTATCCGCCCCAACTTCAATCCCCAGAGTAAGATTGGCCATATCAGGGACCACAGTTACCTCACCATGTCCACTAACCCATATACCAGTACTTTGCTGAGGGGAGAGGGAGATAACCTGCTGACCACTCCCCGGAGCACATCCAACAGCAACGCCCATTATCAATACCAGAACCGCTACTGTACAGACAATTAGCCACCTTGTCTTTTTCATTATTAACCTCCTTTACTTTAATATAACGCACAAACTGGTCTTTAGTTTAGGCTAAATGGTAGAATAGCTGCTAGCCAGAGATGAAATTACTACGAGATATTGTCATCACCGTAATCATAGCAGCCGCAATCTTTGTAGCCCTCAGGCTCACAGTGCAAGGCTATGTAGTAAATTACTCCTGCATGCTGCCCAACATCGAAAGTAACGAATGGATAATGGTCAATAAGGCAAGATATGCTTTCTCAGAGCCACAGAGAGGTGACGTAATAGTTCTAAACCCTCCTATTGAGACAGAGCATCCTTTCATCAAACGAATCATTGGCCTGCCGGGAGAAACTGTACAGGTGAAGGAAGGCAGAGTGTTCATTAATGGCACTCCCCTGATAGAAGAGTACATCATGGAGCCAATTCGCTACACTATGCCGCCCGTAGTAGTGCCCGAAAAAGAGTACTTCGTTATGGGAGATAACCGCAATAGCGCCAACGATTCGCATACTGGATGGACTGTGCCGCGCGAGGATATAATCGGTAAAGCCATGTTCATTTACTGGCCACTGGGCGAGTTAGAGATAGTAAAACACTATCAACCTCAGATCGGCCTGGACGGCGAGGGACAATGATTTGCCTGCCCGGAGGAGCATAAATTGAGCGATGAAGTATTAGATATGTTTAA
>CAZVCX010000157.1:0-2678 GCA_964626375.1 uncultured Dehalococcoidales bacterium
GACCTGGAGATTTAGCAGCGATGCTTTCTAGCTTAAGGAAAGGGGACATACTTTTCATTGATGAAATTCACAGACTCAGCCATGTGGTAGAGGAAAAGCTATATCCTGCTATGGAAGACTTTGCCTTTGATATCTTTCTGGGCAAAGGACCTGCTGCGAGAAGTTTGCGGTTGGGTTTGCCCCACTTTACCCTAATTGGGGCTACCACACGTTTTGCCATGATGAGCCCTCCTCTCAGAGATAGATTTGGTTCAAGATATCACCTTGATTTCTATGAGGAGGTAGCTATGTTGAAGATCCTGGAACGATCTGCTCTTATTCTCAATGTGGCAGTAGAGAGAGGAGGGCTTGTTCAGATTGCCCGTTGTTCTAGAGGGACTCCTCGGGTAGCTAATCGCCTTTTGAAGAGAATAAGGGACTATGCTCAGGTCATGGTAGATGGCGTGATCACAGAAGAAACGGCCTTTAAAGCGCTTTCTATGATGGAAATAGATTCCTGTGGGCTGGATGAGGTCGATCATAAGTTGCTGCACACTATAATCGATAAGTTCGATGGTGGACCGGTAGGATTGGATACAATTGCTGCTTCTATCAGCGAAGATGCGGACACCATTATGGGTGTTTATGAGCCATATCTCCTGCGGCTGGGGTTTTTGGATCGTACTCCCAGGGGGAGGGTTGCTACCAGGCTTGCTTATGAGCATTTGGGGCTGCCCAAGAGAGATAATAATGCTCAAGAGTCCTTCTTGTAAATGGATTTATAGATCTGGAGAAGCGTTATCTGACGAGTTCAGGAAAGAGTAATCTGTCATCCCTTGCATTTTTCTGGCATAAGGGGGATATTCTTGGTTCGCATAAAAAAGGGGCTGATGAAGGCACATAGAGAAAGGGACAGCAGGATCCAGTTCTCGGAGCTAAGATTCTTCTCTCCCCCCAGGGTTACCAAGAGAGGGATGATAATTGCGGGTATCAGGAGAACGGCAATTTTACATTGACGTTGTTGGAGGCGAACCATTATAGTGGTTGCTATTGCGAGGGAGAGGAAACTGAGTATGACCCAGGGGTCTCTATGTGACATCTGCTCTAAGTTAATGCTGCCAGTGGTAAATACTTCTCCTTTGCTCAGTGATAGCATCCAGCTGAGCACCACCGGTGTGGGGGCGAGCATCAGTAGAGCATATAGTCTATCCTGTTGCACAACTTGCTTGACTATATAGGTTATAGTGGAAATTGCTGTGGCAACGTAGATGGTTGTTACGATCCACATCCAGCCTTGCGAGAGATAGATCAATAGAACGCCACCAATTATTACCGGGAATAGATAATATCCCAGCCATGGCATGAGCCAGAGAGATCTAAATCGATGCCAGTTGAGGACTGTCACCGAGGTAATTACCGTTAGCGCGATTAGCAGGCAAGAAAAGGCTTTAAAGTAATGTGAAGTCGCAATAAGTAGTGCTATCGATAGGTGAGGTAACGCAGCCAGGAAAGATTCTCTCCAATTACCCTGAGCGTGCGCTTTATAAATTTCCCGTGCAATTAATTCTGGTGAGCCGAGTTCCTGAAGGGCAACTTCCTCCGCCTCGTCTTCATTGAGGTTGCTATTCTTCAACTCCTGGATCTTGTCCTGAAGGTGGGCATTAAGCTCTAAGGCCGCGCTCTCTTTGATGTTGGTGGCAACGGGGAGCTGAGATTGGAATCGCAGCAGATAGCGGTTTATTCGGGTACTCATCGTAGCTCAAGCTGTCTCTGGCTGTATAATGGCTTTTACTGCTGTGGAAAAGTCCTGCCAGATGGTTAACCTTTTTGCCAGAGTTTCCTGCCCCAGGGGGGTCAAGGAATAGTAGCGCCTTTGTTGTCCGTTGGGGAGGGAATGCCACTCCCCCTGTATGAGCTGGTCTTTCTCCAGGCGATGCAAAGCGGGATAGAGGGTGCCCTCCCGGAAGCGGAAGTAGCCCCTGCTTCTTTTTTCCATTTCCTTTATTATCTGGTACCCGTACATGGGCTGGCAGCTTATTAGAGAAAGCAGCAGCGCCTCTGTATTACCTTTTAGCAACTCACGCGGTGAACTCATTTATTTATAGCGACTGCCCCACATTCTTTGAGAGAATTGTAACAGAGAGAAGATAATCAGGGCAATAAGTAATTTTCTATCAAAATCTATTGAATCTCTGATGTTTTAGGGGGTACTTTAGCTTTAACAGGTGGTTGTAGCCAAATCTATTGACTTCTTTATATGTAAGTGCTACGGTAATCTACTGGAGCAGTAAGAACTTTGGCGTGCTTCGTTGAGATAAGAGCGCGCTTAGAGGAAAATACTTGTAAGGAGGTGGAAACGGAGAAAATAGCTGAAGAATATAGTTAAGAGACGGAACAAATAGGCACAGCAAGGAGGTAAAGTAGTGAAATACAAGAAATGGATGATAGCGATAGTGGTAGTGTGCGCTATCGGTTTGTTGACCATTGGCTGTACTCCCGAAACATCGCCAAGCCCCTCTCCTTCGCCAAGTCCTTCGCCCTCGCCAACTTCCGCGCCTGAACCAATAACTCTAACCTTCGCCGACTTTACACCTGTAACGGCTTTCCCTGGAGTATCGATGGTGCGATGGGCCGAGGAGGTAAATAAGCGCACTGATGGGCAGGTTACCGTTGAGACCTTCAGCGGAGGGAGTTTGCTG
>CAZVCX010000158.1:0-10204 GCA_964626375.1 uncultured Dehalococcoidales bacterium
GTCCTTCTATTTCCTGGGCTTTTGCCAGCGCCCCTGGAATATCTTGCTCTGTTTTGATGATATTGCCTATAGCTGTTGCCGCAATATCTGCCAGACAAGTTGATGCTGCGATAGCGATGACGGCATCGGCATTGCCCAGGCTGAGAGAATGGCCGATAGTTCCTGAAGAGGTGCATATACCCAGAGGAGTCTCTTCGGGTTTAATTTCCAGGGCAATTTTCCCGCTGATAGGGGATTCTCCTGCGTAAATTCCCACTAGCCTTTTTCTTGCTATCTTCAAAAAGATATCACCACCATTTTCGACGATAATCTCTGCCGAGAAGGAAAGCAACTCCTTACCTACAGCTTCAGCGATAGCTCCTGCTACAGCAGCCATAGGGCCAACTCCGGCTATTAGAGATACCTGGGACATTTCTTTAACTATACTGGGGGCATCTTTGCCAGCAGAATAAGGGACTAGCGTAGTTAGAAACAAAGGGTGATGCGCGATGTACTTTTCTAGAGAGGAGCGGTATTTCAATAGAGATTTGAGGGCTTTGTCCTTGATGTTGTGGTGGGCACCAATGAACAGGTCCGATTGTTTTACCACTACATTGAAATAGGTCAGGTCACTATCTCGAATAACTTGACGGTAGAACCTCTGAGCCAAGAAATTGTTCTCCTCGCTGAAATCTCCTCTGGATGAGAAGACAATTAACTGTTTTAGAAAAATATCTTCATGGCATGAGGTGGACAGCCTTTAATGCATAGACCACAAACGAAACACTTGTTATGGTCAAAAAGCACCCTTCTCGTATCTGCCTCCAGAGAAAAAGCTCCTGCAGGGCATATGGTGATGCATGCCCCGCAGTGGGTGCAACGGTTCTCGTCGCGGACTATATCCTGGCTGAGAGATTGGATCACGACGCCCACTTCAGAAAGGAACTGGATACCCTTGACATAATTCTGCTCACCACCGCTTAGCTCCATGACCATTAGGCCTTCTTCTCCAGGCGATACTGAGGCTTTGAGAATATCGAAACTGAGGTCAAAATCGCGAGCCAGCCTGTAAACAATGGCTTGCCCCGCTATGCTGGGGGGGAAGTGAAGCACGATTCTCTTTGATATTTCCATTTAGTAAGTTATTCCGTCAGGGATCTCTCTTTGAGGGCTCTGGATACTACCCCCGAATCAACCCCTGGTATTGGCGCAGCTGCCTCAGCAAGTAAGAATTTGCCTTGCTGTATCCACATCTTCAGCGTGTGGGCTATTTCTACTGCCTTGGGATAGCTGGAAAGTGAAGCAGAGGGAACGCTCTTTCCCTGAATTTCTATTTTTCCACTCTTGAGCTGAGCGTAGCTCACTTCACCCAATATGTCTGATTTGCCCTGAGGGTAATCCTCGGAGAACTCCAGGACAGGAGCGAATATATCGGCATCGCTTACCAGCGTATACTGTAAGATTTCTTCGGATAGTATGGGTATGGGAATGCCTATGCCCACGGTCAAAGTGCAGCCATAGCCAAGCATGCTCGTTCCTAAGAGCCATTCAGGGCGCATTTGTTTCATGTCTCCGATGAGAGCAAGATTTGCTCCAGGCCTTGTGGGCACGCCATTATCTCCCCTGGGGACGCTGGGGTCGTGCTGGGTGCCATGCCAGGCGACGTGTCCGATGCCTCCCCCCAGGAATATTCGAGTTCCTATGCCGATGGTTTTATAGTAAGGGTCATTTAGCAGAGGAGATAACTGTCCTGAAGTAGAGTAGTTGGCATTGCCCAACTTCGGTTTCAGTATTCCCATGTAGGTGTAGAGGGTTTTATTTGATAAGTTGGTAGCAACCTCATAATTCTGGTAGGCATTTCTTATATTGAATAAAATGGCGTTGTTGATGTCTTTAATGTTGATCCAGGTTTCCAATTTCTTTCTGGGGTAGCAGTCTGTGCCATAAGCAGTGGCCTCCAACTTGATATCTTTTCCTGCTACAAGTTCCTCGATGACGTGACCACCTCCATAATTGAATTCACCGGGATGAAATCTGTTCTTGGGATCATCTTCGGGGAGTGCAGTAGCCCCGAGGAATATATCTACGGCAGCAAGTCCTGTGTAAACGGGGACATCATTAAGTAATACCTTCCCTCCTCCAAGCTTTATCCTGGGTCTGGAATGCCCCGTATTAAGGAAAGCTCCTGAGGAACACATAGGGCTGAAAGTCCCCGTAGTCACGACATCAATTTCTTCTGCGGTTTGCCTTATGCCTCTTTCGCGGGCGATGTCAATCACCTCTTCAGCAGTTACCACAACGGCTTTACCCTGGCTGATTTTGCGATTGATTTCGGCTATAGTTCTGGTCATATTATATGTTGAGTAGCTCCATCGCTAGTTGCGCAGCCCTCTTGCCCGATGCGAGCATGCCGCCAAAAATTGGCCCCATCCTAGGCGAACCGAAAGCTGCGTTGGCCGCCATTCCGGCAACTATTAGCCCAGGGAATACCTCTTTGGTGTTTTCTACAACGCATTTTTCTGCCGCTTCAGCCCACATTGCTTTTTCGCCCATTGTCTTTCCTGTGGGAGTCCTTAATGTCTCCCCCATTTCCCTGGTAACCATCTGGCATATTTCGCAGCTATGTCCTGTAGCATCTATTACCATTCCTGCTCTTATGGTTAACGGGTCGACGTGGAGATGTCCTGATGTCACAGGGCTCCAGTTCAATACCAGCCCGCTTACCCTGTTGTCCCCTCTGATAACTACATCTTCAATATCAAACAAGTTGAATATTTTGGCTCCTGATTTCACTACCTTAGAGCACATCGTTGAGGCTAATTCTACTGCGCTGGCAACGTAATAGCCCTCCTGGTATTGATTGCTATCGATGCCGAACTCATCCAGAATCTCTTTGCCTTCATCTTGAACAACTATCTTGTTGAACATCATCCCCCCGCCCCAGATGCCTCCTCCAATGCTCAAAGTTCTTTCGAAAATGGCAGTTTTTACTTTATTCCTTGCCAGGTAGTAAGCGGCACACATGCCTGCTGGCCCTGCTCCAGCTATGGCTACTTGAATCTCCATAACATCATGGAGATCTTTGGTATAGCTGTCAATTATAGCTTTGGAAATTATTACTTCGTCCATTGGTACTCCTTTCGCATGGTTTAGAATTTAAGTATACTATCTTTGTAGTGAATTTTCTAACTTGTTGGGAGGATAGTCAATTGTGGTTAATCGTGCAGATCAAGTTGCTATCTTTCATGAGGGCTTTCTCATCCACCTTTCTGAAGCGCAATGGTGCCGTATCTGCTACTGGCTGTTATTTATCTGAAGCACTTGGCAATAGTTTTGTATAGGAGGCTACAGCAATTCCTATAGCGCATTGAAGTTATGCGCCCGTTGTGTCCAAGTAATGTTATCAGGGTTATTTTAAATTGTTGGCCATCATGATGTATGTGCATGGGAGAGACCAATTATGTGGATATTTGTGCTTTCTAGCTAGGAGATGGATGTTATCGAAGCTTGAGTTATCTATGTTTCTCTGGCGGTGATAACTCTCCAGCTATGTGAATAGATGTTCATTCTGTCTTCTCGAGCAAAGCCAATGAGGGTTATCCCTGCTGTATCGGCCAGGCGCACGCTCATATTAGTGGGGGCTGCCTTGGAGATAACTATGGGGATATTTTGCCGGGCTATCTTGAAGAGTAACTCTGATGAAATTCTGGAAGTGGTGGCTATTGAGTATTCTTCTGGGAGTATGTTCCTTATTAGGCATTCACCCAGCACTTTATCGGTAGCATTTTGCCTGCTGATGTCATCGCTGAATATGATGATCTCGTCTCGTTTGCATAGAGCAACGCTGTGAATGCCTCCTGTGGCTTTGAAAGTGCTGGATCGCGATATGAATTCTTTCATCAGGGAAGAAATCTGCCTGGGGGAAATTTTTAGGTGGTTTGCCATAATGGTTCCCTGTTGTATATGAGGGGAGAGGCTTCTTTCCGGGCGAGTTTCAATGTATATTATTCCTTCTTTTCGATCAAGTTCCATTCTCTTTATTTCATACTTGCTCTTCAGTAAACCCTGGGAGTAGAGGGTGCCAACGGCCAGATATTCTATCTTGGAAGGTGAACAGAGTAACTTGGCGTTAATCCTGTTGTTGAGAATAACAGTAAGGGTAACTTCTCTGGCTACGGTATCTTGAGCGTTGCTTATGTCTCCGTGGACTATTCGTAGTATAGGCAGTCTCTCTGTTTCATTCTCCATCCTTTTTTACTCCGCCAGATCTATACCTAGCCAGGTGATGGTGGGGGCCACTTTAAATAAGGTTCGTATTCTCACTTATAACGTATATTATATACTGTAATAAGCCCGTGATCATCGTGTTCTTACAGTGATATCCTTGTGCGTTGTTTTCTGTATGTCCGTTTAGAATGTCGTTCTTTTGACAGGTTCAAGAAGCAATGATATTATGGGCCAGCTTGAAGCCAGTATGTGTGACCGTTTGTTCGCTCTGGCGGAGGTTTTGTCTGCTGGTAGAGTAGAGGAGTGGAGGAGCAGTTGGAGTTGTCTCTTTCATGCGTAGAGGGTTTTTGTTTTCTTGGTCGTAAATCGTCTGACGATCTCAGTGTGAAATAGTTCTGAGCAAATGTGATGCAGCGTCTGCGCCTTAGCTTTGGTCGAGGAGAAGAGGTTAAATTTATTTCACATCTCGACATGGTGCGCTTTTGGGAGAGGGCATTGAGGCGCGCCGGGGTCCCCCTGCTATATTCTCAGGGATTTACTCCCCATCCTCGCATTGCCATGGCAGCACCTCTGCCCGTGGGAGTAACCAGCGAGGCGGAATTGATGGATGTCTGGTTGGATCGTTGGCTGCCACCGCAGTCTTTTTTGATGGGAGTAAGAGAGCAGTTGCTCCGGGGATTTAAATTGTTTGATGTTTGGCAAGTAGGGCAAGGTCTGCCTTCACTGCAGTCCGTGGTCGCTTTTGCTGAATACCATCTTACTATGACTGTAGAAAAGGAAGATAAGGAAATAGAGAAGGCCATTCAAGCGCTGCTAGGAAGTGAAGAGATTCCCTGGCATCATTCTAGAGGAGGGAAAGAGAGATCTTATAATTTGCGGTCTTTGGTAGATACTATATGGTTGGTAGGGAGCATGGAGGGATTGGAAGAGGGGGAAAGAGATTATACATTGCTGAATAATGGTGAGAGGGGAATGCCGTCGTGTGGCAAGCATGTTTTGGGGATGAGGTTGTCTTGTGGCTCAAGAGGAAATGTCCGGCCAGAAGAGGTGGCAACTGCGTTGGGGTTCTCACAACAACCAGATTCTATTCATCGTACGAAGTTGGTGTTGGAAAATGTGTGTTAGCCGTGAGATTATTGCAATTGGTGTTAGATTAAGATGGTTCGAGGCAATGGTTCTTCTGAGAGACAGGAATTGGAGAATATATTCCACCCCCGCTCGGTAGCGGTGGTGGGCGTTTCTCTGGATGAAGCTAGCTGGGGTCAGCGGTATCTATTTTCTTTGATGGAGTTTGGGTATAGAGGCGATCTTTTCCCTGTTGGTCGCCAAGGTGGTGATATTGCAAGGTTGAAGATTTATGATAAATTTCTTGATATACCCAGTCCTGTCGATTATGTTATTTGTTGTCTTCCTGCTCCTCTCACTCTACAGCTTGTGAGTGACTGTGTTGATAAAGGCGTTAAGGCTGTCCAGTTCTTCACTTCGGGGTTCAGCGAGACAGGGGAAGAGGATGGAATAGCGCTAGAGGAGAAATTGCTGGAAATTGCCCGTAGAGGAGGAGTACGCCTTATAGGGCCGAACTGTCTGGGGATTTATCATCCTGCTCAGGGCTTGACCATCCTCAATACTGTGCCGTACATGGCTCGAAGCGGCCCAGTAGGATTTATCTTTCAAAGCGGAGGAAATTCACAGGAGTTGGTGGAAATAGGTACCAGCAGGGGAATCCATTTTAGTAAAGGTGTAAGTTATGGTAATGCCTGTGATTTGAACGAAAGCGATTTTCTGAACTACCTTGCAGGAGACGCTGACACCGAGATAATAGGGCTTTATATTGAGGGGGTGAAGCAGGGGAAACGCTTCTTTTGGGAATTGGAACGGGTAGCAAAGATCAAACCGACGATGATACTTAAGGGTGGCCGTACTATATCGGGAAGTCAGGCGGCTGCTTCACATACGGGCTCTCTCGCCGGGGCCATATCGATCTGGGGGGCTATTTGCAGACAGACAGGTGCTATGCTGGTGGATGACCTGGACGAAATGATAGATCTCATGATTGCTTTCTCTTATCTCAAACAGGTGCGTGGCAGGAGAGCGGGCATTGTAGGTGTCAGCGGTGGAAGAAGTGTGCAAGCTGCCGATTCTTGTGAAAGCTACGGATTTTCCGTACCTCCTTTTTCTCCTGAGGTCAGGGAAAAGTTGCTTGAGCTTACTCCAAGGGAGGGAGCAAGCATTCGCAATCCCGTTGACTCATATTTGATGTCCTGGGATCCCGTGCTTTTTTCTCAAGCGCTCAAGGTGCTGGATGGTTATGAGGGACTGGATTTTTTGGTCGTTGATATATCTCTGGTCATTTCAGTTCTTAATAGCAGGAGGAGTGATTCACTGGAAAAACAGGTTGAAGCTATTGTGGATTTCAAAGCGGGGAGTTCGAAACCTCTGGTAACTGTCCTATCCTTTGATGGAACTGAAGATATGTTGAACTTAAGCGTTGAATTACAACAAAAATTGATTGCTGGAGGAGTTCCCGTCTATTCTTCGATGAAGCGCGCTGTTTGTGCTCTGGATAAATTTGTCAGCTACCATGGGGTGAATCGTTACTTCCATGTGCGTGGGTAGAGGATAATTAGCGTGGTAGATATGGAATCGAGGGTGGCAAATTTTATTCATCGGCATGGTCTGATAGCTGGTGGAGAATCATTGCTCGTCGCTGTATCAGGTGGAGCTGATTCGGTGTGTTTACTCCATCTTCTGGCGCGGTGTAGGGATAAGCTTGGCGTGGAGATCCACGTGGCGCATCTGAATCACGTTCTCCGAGGGAAGGAATCCGATGCTGATGCCGAGTATGTATCTGAGTTGGCCAGGCACCTCTCTCTTCCCTTTACAATTGGCAAACGGGATGTCTCTGATTATAGGTCGAGGAAGAAATGTTCTCTTGAGGAGGCGGCGAGGGAGTTACGTTACTCCTTTCTCGCAGAAACTGCCAGGGGCATTGGCTCCAGGAGAATAGTTGTGGGGCATACCAGAGACGATCAGGTGGAAACCATTTTGATGCATATATTGAGGGGAGCAGGAATTTCTGGGCTGTGTGGATTGAGGCCTTCTTCTAGCATGATTTATGATCTGTATGGTCCATCATCGTCGCAGGAGGAGGACAAATTACTTTTGGTCAGGCCACTCCTGGATGTTACCAGAGAGGAGACACAGAGATACTGTCAGGAACATGGGCTGGCTGTGCGACAGGATTCCTCCAATATGTCTCTATCTTTTCTCCGCAATCGCCTTCGCCTTGAGTTGTTGCCGGTGCTGCGAAAATATAATCCGAATGTGGATGAAGGATTGCTGCGCTTGGCTGACCTGGCTGGAGAGGAAAAATCTTTCATGGAAGAACATGCTCTTAATCTGTGGGGTTATGTGGCATGGAAGGATGGCAGTGATGTTTGCCTTGATAGCGCGAAGGTCTATGATTTGCCGACATCTTTACAGAGGCAAATTATCCGAATGAGTATCACAAGAGTGTTGGGGGATGATCGGGACATCGAATTAAAGCATGTTGATCTGATAAGGGCGTTTACGAACAAGATGACGGGTAAGAGACTTGCCCTACCTCGTGGGCTGGCCTGCAGAACGGAGTATGGCAAGATTATATTGCAGACATCTTCTCTGCCTTGCCGTCCTGTTGTCCCTTTGCGTGGAGAAATACCCCTTGAAGTGCCAGGAAAAGTGCTTTTGCCCGGGTGGAGAGTGGTGGTCAGCGTTTTGTTGCGCGCTGGGAAAGATGGCCCCGTTTGGGAAAATGGGCATCAAAATTCAGCGGGCGAGCAACTCGTTGCCGAGTTTGATTTACAGCAAACGGGAGTTGAACTTTCTGTGCGTCAGCGTCAACAAGGGGATGTATTTCATCCTCTTGGCATGGATATGCCCAAGAGGTTGAGGCGGTTCATGATTGATGCTAAGGTACCGCGTTCTCTGCGGGATAGTATTCCTCTAGTTTGTGCGCGGCACAGGATTATATGGGTGGTGGGGTGGCGCATTGACAACAGATTTAAAGTTAACGACGCTACTGAGAAAATCCTTCGGATAGAGTTTATCCGGGCACCATAATAACTGGAGAAGGGAGAAGATATTAAGGGTAAGATATACTATCGCGATCCAGCTTATCTTTCACATCATGGGGGTTAGTATATCATTACAACTTTCTTCAATGGACGGCTGTTGTCTTATTTCGCTATCTGGTTGCCTTGCTTGGTAACGATACTGCCTCTGGCTATTCTTAGCGTTGCTCCTGAGTCCACTTTTACTATTGCTGATTCATCGTTGATGCTCTCAATTTGCCCGTAGATACCACCAGCGGTAACTATTTTATCTCCTTTTTTCAGCGAGCTCATCAGGTTCTGGAATTCTTTCTGTTTCTTGCGCTGTGGTCTGATCATGAAAAAATACATCATGGCAAATATCAACACCAGAAATATTATCATTGGGGCAATGCCTTCCATAAGTACCAACCTCCTTTGTGATGTATTATTAACGATCTATATTATAGTATATTTGAGGTTGCCTTGTAACGCCCAGGGACTGGTTGCGTTAATTTCTATCTTCACCATTTTACCCAGTTGATCGGCATCACTCTGGAAAAATACTAGCTTGTTATTCCTGGTACGCCCGTACCATTTGTTCCTCTTTTTGCCTTCGACTAATATCTCTACTGTTCGATCTTGAAGTTGCGCATTTATCTCGCTTGCTATTTCAGTTTGTAGCTTCTCAATAGTGATGAATCTTCGTTTCTTAGTTTCTGGTGGAACTACATCTTTATATTTGCGCCATGCTATAGTATTCGGGCGGGGGGAGTAAACTGCTGTGTGAACTACATCGAATCTAACTTCTTCCAGTATGGAAAGAGTGCGTTCAAATTGTCTTTCCGTTTCGCCGGGGAATCCAACGATGATATCGGTGCTCAAAGATACGTTGTGAATCATGTTACGAATGCTGCGGACTAGATCCCTGTATTGCGCTATGGTATATCCTCGTCTCATTGTTTGCAGTATATCATCATCGCCTGCCTGAAAGGGTAACTCAATATGTTCGCATACCTTGGGCAGAGAAGCCATCGTCTCTACGAGTCTCAAATTCATATCCTTGGGGTGATTTGTCAGGAGACGTATTCTCTGCAGTCCATTGATATTGTTCAATCTGATAAGAAGGCTCGCCAGATCGGCCTCTCCCGGCAGGTCGTGGCCGTATGAATTAACGTTTTGACCCAGTAACGTTACTTCTCTGGCACCTTGCTGGACTGCCTCATGGACTTCCTTGAATATCTTTTCCATGGGATAGCTTACTTCTCTTCCTCGCCTGTAAGGAACGATGCAGTAGGAACAGAAATTATTGCAGCCCTGAATGATGGGAACCAAGGCGCATGGCGAATGTGAAAGGGGGGAATTGGCTTCTTTTGTGACAACGGATAACCCCTTTTCTTGTAACCAGTGAATTAGCTTGGAGTAGTCTCCTGGGCGGAAGAAAAGGTCGACCTGTGGGAACTGCGTCTTTAAGCGATCTATATTAGGGCTGACAAAGCAGCCAGTGATCAGAATTGAGAGCAGAGGGCGGTTTCTTTTCAGCCCTTTTAGCAAGCCAAGCATGCCCAGAACTTTGTTCTCAGCACTTTGTCTGACTACGCAGGTGTTGAGTATGATCAGATCAGCATTCTCAAATGAATCTGCGGCTTGATAACCGTAAGAGAACAAAAGACGGGCTATTTGTAGCGATTCTGCCTTGTTCATCTGACAGCCTATGGTCCAAATAAAGTAGTGCGACATTTCGTTAACCGAGGTATTTCCCATAAGTATAATAGAAATATATAATTTGGAGAAATGCCAGTTGAACATGAGAACACCAAAACGGGACACCGACAGAGGCTGCGTGAAAAGTTTGGCCGCTCCGGGATTGGGGCTTTCCATGATTATGAAATCATAGAGATGTTGTTGATGCTGGGAACGACCCGTAT
>CAZVCX010000159.1:0-3637 GCA_964626375.1 uncultured Dehalococcoidales bacterium
CCAGACTATTGCTTGGCTACAGCAACTCCTATAATTCCAGTATCGCCACGACTCTAATGAAACTCAAATCCATTGCACCCCACCCCCTGAAAGAGCAGATACATAAGACAATCGAATGGATGCAAAGATGCAAAAAGGATAGCTCTCCTGTGCTGGGACTCCTGGCACAGGCGTGGATGAGCGGAACCAGAGCGAAAATACAGTACCTGGTACAGGGAAGAGAAACGCTGTCCGAATGCGTCATAGAGCCATACTTCATTCAGACAACGGATATAAAAGTGGCCAGCCATATCATCGCCTACTGCCCCGACACAGGCTCAATTTATACCTTCGAGATAGAGCGCATCAAGAGCCTGAAACTCTTGAATGAACGATATACAACGCCACGAGCATTCGATGCTCAGGAGCGCATCAACAAGTCCCACGACCTCTCCAAAGAAAGCAATGGCAGAGATGCCAAGGAGAGAAAGAGTTGACCCGAAGCTCCATGACCTCGATAACAGCAATGCGCACTAGTTATACACAGCAAAAGATGCCTGGCCAGACAAAGGCAAAAATGCTATCGTAGGGTTATATGTCTCTATACTCTCATTCGCAGTTAAGTACTTATGAACAGTGCCCCCTGAGGTACAAGCTTCGCTACCGGGACAGGATCAAGCGCGAAGTTACCGGAATAGAGGCTTTCCTGGGAATAATAGTTCACGAGACGCTGAGAAGGTGCTACAACGACGCTCTGCTCGGCACGGTCAGCACACCAATGGACCTGTTCACCTATTATGATGAGCTCTGGGAGAGGAAGTGGCATGATGAAATCGTCATTACCCGGAACGACATTTCACTAGAGGACTACAGGGCACAAGGCAAGACCATGCTGGTAGCATACCACCAGAGATATGCGCCCTTTAACTCAGAGTTAACCATCGGCACCGAAATGAAGCTCACGTTCTCTCTGAAAGAGAACGACAATTACATGATGGTGGGATTTATAGACCGGCTATCGCGCACCAAAGATGGCATTCACCAAATACACGACTACAAGACATCATCGCACCTGCCGCTACAGGAGGAAATCGACCAGGACCGCCAGCTGGGGCTTTACTCTATCGGCATCAAGCAGAAGTGGCCAAATATCGAGAAGATAAATCTAATCTGGCACTATCTGGCCTTCGACAGGGAACTGATCTCGCACCGCTCCGATGAAGATATACGCCGTCTCATCGACAATACCACCAGACTAATAGATGAAATCAACGACGCTACAGATTTCCCGCCGAGAGAATCTGCGCTATGCTCATGGTGCGAGTATCCTGACCTGTGCCCTCTCAGAAAGCATCTCTACGGAGTAGATCCCCTGCCCCGGAGCACAGAGCAACCAGAATAACTATGCGCCCACCTGTCCCTCAAATGCGCTTTGCCGTACTCTAAGAGATGGTGGCACAAGAAAGCTTTAGAATATCTTAATTTCATCTCTATACGAACAAAAAATTGACAATTAAGCCCATTTTGTGCTATATTAAAAGATGTCCCAAGTAATCAAGCTGAGATTCTATCTTTCGAGCGATATTTGTAGAGGCAGGTTTAAGCTGAAGTGAGGAGGAGTCTATCCTGCTCAGGGTGAGCGGAAATCGAAAAGCGGAAGCGGCATAGCCCGAAAGAGCGAAGGCAAGGTTACCTGGGACGCTTTTTTCTCAGGCACTTTCTTCCACCAGCAATCCTTATCATGGCTTCAATCTCATTCCACAATAAACAACCACGCCGGGTCGCAATAACGGAATCGTGAGGAAGTACAGGATTGGACTTCCTTTCGTTCTACAACCGAGAACCTCTTCGGGCAGGTCAATGCTCTCCTGTTTCTTTACACCATGAACAACGCGCAAAGGGCTTACTGGCTCGAATTGCGGCGGAAAACGCATTTCCAATTTTAATAGCCCCGCGTCATCACCGACACATCTCTTTTATTCAAAAAATTTTTTCATTTAACCGAAAAAACCTACTTAACCTATTGACAGATATATGGTGCAACCCTATACTAATATTGTCCCAAGTAATCAAGCATAAATCTGGTGGACGGATAGCCGAGGGAGAAGAGGAAGGGAGGCGGGTGCTGGAAGCAAATGCCAGCACAGGGCTGAGGAAGCAGAAGTGCGGCGAGAGGTGTATCCAGGAGGAGGTAAGGTTACTTGGGACACTTTTTTATCCCCTTAATGCGCTGACCGGCACAACGGCTATTCTCTTTTTTTCTTCAGTCAGGTTTTACCAGAAGCAAGGGCGTGTTGCCACGATGCAATACATAGTCGGCAACGCTACCCAGAAAGAGACGGCTGAATCCAGAGAGCCCGTGCGTGGACATAGCGACCAGATTGGCCTTTATCTCATCGGCAAATTCAACGATTTTTTCCGCGTCATTGCCAATAGGCACCTCATACTTCACGTTGATACCGCTGTCGTAAAGGGCCGACGCCTGCTGCTTCAGATAATCCAGAGCTATCTCCCTCAACTGGGATAGCTCTTCCTCGGTATAGGCAACGCGAGGAGCCGCTTCTCCAGCAGGAACGTAATAAGTGGGAGAGATTATCTGTATGAGGGTAACTTCAGTCCTCTCATTTCCAGCTACACCCATTACCAGCTCCCTAACGTAGGGCAAGATAACCTCGCTTAACTTGGAGCCGTCCAGGGGAACAAGTATCCGGTTTAACATGTCCTGCCCGGGCACCGCCACATCGGACTTCGCCCTGATGAGCAATACGGGTTGATTTGTGCCCCGCACCACTTTGTCTGCTGTGCTGCCAAGAAGACGCCGCTTGATGCCCGACTCGCCATGCGTAGCCATAACGATGAGGTCAAAGTTTTCTTCCTGGGCATAGCTAACTATCTGTTTGTGCGGATCGCCATCAATAATAACGTAGTTGACCTTGCCCCTTTCCTTTAGATTTTCTTCCACAGCCTGGGCCATCTGGGCAAGGAATACCTCCAGCGTATTGGAAAACGAAGCAAGTTTCGGTGGATAGACGTGCAACAGGGTAATTTCAGAATCGAGCCTGTCACCCAGCTCCTCCAGATAGGGCAGTATCACCTCACCCAGTTTTGTATCGCACGGGGCCAGTATTTTCCTGTACATTTTTTCACCTCCTGATTTCAAAATCTTCCTCTTAACGACACCCTATCCCTTTGCCAGAATAAAACTCTGCCGTTACCTGCATAAAGCAGCTATTCCGTTTCCAGAGCAACGGAGTATCGCTACAAAAAAAGAGAAAACGCGAACTATTGATATTCGGCAACATCGCGAGAACAGCGCCAAAGGAAAAAGCTCCCAACGGGCTCCTCTCAACGGGAATACTCACCTCCATCGCACCCTAACTGCTTCGCTGGATCTAAATCCAGGCGCTAGCTACTCCCACCTCTGTGACTGTATTGATATCTGCTGCCTCGCATGCCTCAGCCTGGTGGAAATAAGATAAGCCAGGTTTGCCATTACAACCGCACAAAAATGAGAATCTCCCTGGCACAACTCATATATTTTAGGACCATCTATAACCAAGATGCTCGTTTTCTCCAGGCACATGGCCCCGGCCGTAAATCGATGCGGTTCTACAAGCGCAGACCAGCCAAAGGCTCCTCCATCAGAAAGGACTGTAAC
>CAZVCX010000160.1:0-9551 GCA_964626375.1 uncultured Dehalococcoidales bacterium
TACGCCAAAGAAACAGGGATAGCGGAGAGGTGGAGCACATATGCGCAAATGCACTTCTGTCGCTCCTGCTTTTCTCAGTAGAGCTACTACGTGGGGTGTAGTAGTGCCTCGAACGATGCTGTCGTCAACAACGACTATGCGTTTTCCTGCGATTATCTGTGAGAGAGGGTTGAATTTTAGATGGACGCCAAGGTCTCTTATCCTTTGGTTAGGTTGAATGAAAGTGCGCCCAACGTAACGGTTTTTAATGAGGCCCTCGCAATAGGGAATCCCCGAAGCATCTGCATAGCCGATGCCAGCACTGGTGGCTGAATCAGGTACACCCATAACTAGATCAGCATCTACGGGGTGCTCCTTTGCCAGCATCTTGCCCATGGATAGCCTGGATTGGTAAATTAGCCTGTCCTGAATTATGCTATCGGGGCGGGCGAAGTAAATGTACTCGAAGGCACACAGGGCTCTCTTACTGTTAGCTTTGCTGGTAAAGCTCTTTATTTCATTGTTATCTATGGTGATTATTTCTCCCGGGTTGACTTCCCGTCTGAATTTGGCTCCTATATGTTCCAGCGCGCAGGTTTCTGAGGCAATGACCCATCCTCCGTTGAGCTCTCCCAGACACAAAGGGCGCACTCCCATGGGATCACGAACTCCAATCAGGCTATGATCTGTTAGGATCGTTAGCGAATATGCTCCTTGTAAGCGGTGCATGGCATACTCAATCTTCTTTTCTAAACTGGTACCAGGAGAATCCAGGATGAGGTAAGCAATGACCTCGGAATCGGTAGTACTATTGAAAACATAGCCACGTTTCTGTAGTTCGTTACGCAAGGGTTTGGCGTTGATAATATTACCGTTATGCGACAGAGCAATCTCTTCTCCATTCACTTTTGCCACCACTGGTTGAGTATTGCACTGTTTGCTGGAACCCTTGGTAGAATAGCGGTTATGCCCAATGCCGATGTAACCTTTGAGTAATGGGAGGTTGTTTTCATTGAATACCTGGGAAACCAATCCCATAGCTGAATGCAGATTTATATGCTTGCCGTCAGATACAGCGATACCCGCACTTTCCTGACCGCGGTGCTGTAGCGCGAATAGGCCAAAAAAGATGATACGGGCGACATCTATGTCTGGAGCGTAGATTCCAAAAACGCCGCAACTTTCTCGCATGAAAAGTTGTATTCCTTGACCCGATTATAGGATAAGCTTGTTTGCTGAGTCAATTTATTGAGTTTGGTTGTATAGAGCGATATGCGTTCCGCCCAAATAAAAATGTGGCTAAAAAATATTTTATTTGGTCTGCTAATTACAGTTACGCTTGGCTAAGAAGAGTGCAGTGTTCGCAATGGAGAGGGGCTCTCACTATTTTGCTTCAGGCGCTATATGGATTTCATGTACACAATTATGGTACAGGCTAGCCATATGCTCGCACATCGGAATAATTTCATATATATTCAAATTCTTATTCTTCTCTCTCAGTCGCTGGGCCCTAGAAATATCGTCTCATTAAAGTCCATGCGCGTTGCGTTAAACTACTTCGTTCTTCTCTGCCTCGCTGAGGGGAATATTGATTTTGGCGCAACTACTGCCATCTCGATAGCTTTTGTTATGAGCCAATGTGGCATACGTGTTGCATCAAGTTAAACTGTTACCGAAGGCCGTATATATTGACACCTGCCTTTTGATTTGCTAGAGTAAATGCTCTGGTTCTTGGCAATTTTCGTTTGATCTAAGTCTCTCTGATGATGAATAACTAAGGCGATCTCCGAAGGCTTCCCTGTTGTGTAGAGGAGGTCATGCTGATAAAGCAATCAATTGGATAAAGGAGGTACGGAAAATATAATGAAGGTGACTCTAAGTGTAATCAAGGCCGATATTGGTGGCTATGTTGGACATTCTGAATCCCACCCCGATATTTTGGCCAAAGCTGATGAATGTTTGGCAAGAGCTAAGAAATCCGGTGTTCTGATTGATTATTATGTAAGCAAATGTGGTGATGACTTACAGCTTATTATGACTCATCGACAGGGAGAAGAAAGCCAGGAAATACACAAGCTAGCATGGGATACGTTCGTTGAGGGGACTGAACTGGCCAAAACTTTAAAGCTTTATGGTGCGGGGCAGGATTTGCTCTCGGATGCTTTCTCGGGGAATGTCAAGGGGATGGGGCCTGGCGTAGCAGAGATGGAGATTGAGGAGCGAGAATCTGAACCCGTCCTTATCTTCATGGCGGATAAGACGTCGTCCGGGGCGTGGAATATGCCCCTGTATAAGATGTTTGCTGATCCCTTTAACAGCATAGGGTTGGTTATTGCTTCAGGTATGCATGAAGGTTTTTCTTTTGAGGTGCATGATGTCAAAGAGCATAAGAAAATAATCCTCAATGCACCGGTGGAAATGTACGATCTCCTGATCTTTATTGGAGCTCCTGGTCGGTATGCAGTGAAAGCGGTGTATAGCAGAGTAGATGGCGAGATTGCAGCGGTGTCTTCCACAGAGCGTTTGTCATTGATTGCTGGGCGATATGTGGGGAAAGATGATCCCGTATGTATAGTCCGTGCCCAGGGCAAGTTCCCTGCCGTGGGAGAAGTTCTGGAACCATTTGCTTTGCCTCATCTGGTGGAGGGATGGATGCGAGGTTCGCATCACGGGCCTCTCATGCCTGTCGCTGTATCCGACAGCATCCCATCGCGCTTTGATGGCCCTCCTCGAGTAATCTGCTTGGGCTTCCAGCTCGCTGAAGGTAAGCTGGTAGGACCGCGCGATATGCTCGCCGATATATCGTTTGACAACGCTCGGCAGCAGGCAAATGATATAGCTGATTACATGCGTCGGCACGGGCCATTTGAGCCACATCGATTGCCTCTGGACGAGATGGAATATACTACCATGCCAGAGGTAGCACAAAAGCTAGCATACAGATTTCAGGACCTGTAGGGTTTAAGTGCAAGATATAGTGCCCAAGCTACTTATAGCCAGCAATAACTCGGGGAAGATAAGAGAGTACCAGTTCCTTTTGAGGGATTTGGGTTTTGATATACTTAGCCCTGGTGATTTAGCAATTGCAGAGACAGTGGCGGAAGAAGGCAATACGTATGAGGAAAACGCTCGTATAAAGGCTGTTTTCTATTCTAGGTTGGGACAAGTTACTGCGCTTGCTGATGACTCTGGGTTGGAGGTGGATGCCCTTGGTGGTAGACCTGGCGTTAGGTCGGCGCGCTTTGCAGGTGAAGGTGCTGATGATGCAGAGAAGGTAAATTTTCTCTTAAGTAACCTTGCCAATGTTCCGTGGGAAAAGAGAGCTGCACACTACAAATGTGTTATTGCTATCGCTACTCCGGAGGGGCGATTGGATCTATGCCGTGGAGAATGTCATGGCATGATTAGCTTTGAGGTTAGGGGAGAGCAAGGATTTGGCTATGATCCTGTATTCTATCTCCCGGAAAAGGGGAAGTGTATGGCTGAGCTTCCGCCGGAGGTTAAGAACCAGATCAGCCATCGCGCTCAAGCTGTCGCTACAGCTCGGCTTGCTTTACGACAGATATACAGTCAATTCGTTGACTCCCACAACCGTTAATAGTATACTCTCCCCACATATCAGGATGGGAGGTAGATCATGAAGCTGTCTTGTTTACAGGAAAAGTTGAGCAAAGGGTTGAGTATAGTAAGTCGTGCTGTGGCTACAAGGTCTACTTTACCTATTACTCAGAATGTTCTGCTAGTCGCCGAGCCCTCACGTCTAAAACTATCAGCTACAAATTTGGAAATTGCTACCACTTCTTGGGTTGGGGCTAAGGTGGAAGAGGAGGGGAGCATAACTGTTCCCGCGCGCCTACTGGTAGATTTCGTTAACTCCTTGCCCAGTGATCTGGTTGAGATGGCGCTACCTTCCGATGGCCATATGCTGGAATTTAAAAGTGGTCATTTCCAGGCTCACATAAATGGCATTGATGCTCAGGATTTCCCGCCGATCCCTGAAATAAGCGATGGCGTTACTGCCAGCGTCAAAGCGGCCAATCTCAGGGAAGGAATAAAGCAGGTTACTTTTGCTGCTGCCGTAGAAGAATCCCGCCCCGTATTGACCGGGATCAATACCGAATTTGAGTCAGAGCAAATTACTCTGGTTGCTGCCGATGGTTTTCGGTTGGCAGTGCATAAGACAAGCCTATCTTCATCAGCTAAGGAGCCAACCACGGTAATTATTCCCGCAAGAACTTTAAATGAAGTCAACCGAATTCTGGGGGAACAAGATGAGCCGGTGGAAGTTACTATCAATCAGCAGAAAAGCCAGATACTCTTCCGGCTTGAGAACGCAGAGATAGTTTCTCAGCTCATCCCCGGATCCTTCCCCAACTATTCACAAATTATCCCTCAAAGTTATAGCGTTCGAGCTGTTGTAGGAATTGGTGAGTTTATGCAGGCTATCAAAGCTTCATCTATTTTCGCCCGTGACTCCAGTGGCATTGTGCGTCTGGTCATTACCCCTGGGAACGAGCTGAGCCAGGGTAAAATCACTGTCTCGGCCCAGGCTGAAGAGGTTGGAGGCAATGTTAGTGAACTTGATGCTCTTGTTGATGGAGAGGAGGCTAAAATTGCTTTCAATGTGAGATATCTTTCCGATGTTCTGTCGGTTATTCCTCAGGATCAAATCGCCATAGAAATAACCAACTCATCAAGTCCAGGGGTCATACGCCCTATAGGGATAGATAGTTATGTTCACGTCATCATGCCCATGTTTGTACAGTGGGAAAACTGATGCTGTAGATAGGCCTAGATGTGCAGGAGAATACTTCTGGAATACCTTTTGATGTAGGGGGGCTGTGGTTGTGCGCCCGTTTAAGGTAGAGCGGGTTGAATTTTAATCGAGGAGGATTTTCTAGAAAGATATGTCTGTGTTGAAGCTACGAGTGTTGCCCGACCCTGTGCTGCGCCAGAAAGCCAGGCGAGTGAACTCCATAGATAACTCCATCAGAAAGTTAGTCAGCGATATGGTTGATACCATGCATTCTGCTGCTGGTGTAGGGTTGGCGGCTCCGCAGATAGGGATTTCCTTGCGCATTGCCGTAATTGAAGTGTTGGAGGGGAATATTCTAGTTCTCCTTAATCCCGAGGTGATAAGAAGAGAGGGCGTGAGATTGTTAACAGAGGCCTGCCTTAGCGTACCAGGCTACCAAGGGGAGATAGAGAGGGCAGAAAGAGTCAAGGTTAAGGCACAGAATTTGCAGGGCAAGGAGATTCGTATCAAGGGAGAGGGGCTTCTCGCCCAAGCATTAGAACATGAGATCGACCATCTCAATGGCATGCTGTATATAGATCATATAACAATCCCTGATAGATTACAGAAGGTATCTGCCGAGGAAAGAGAAATATAAATAATAATAGAGACTTATTGAGGGCTCAAGGTAGTCTTTGTCATTTTCCTGATAAATATGTAGCAAGATATGTGATCGTGGAGGTGACTGTATAAAAGTACTGGTTACCAACGATGACGGGATCGAAGCTCCTGGCCTGTGGGCAATAGCTAGAGAGCTCTGTAAAGTTGCAGAGGTTAAGGTTGTAGCACCTCAGCGAGAGCAGAGTGGAGTGGGTACAGCTGTTACATTGCGCCAGCCCATCGGGGCGAATAGAGTAGAGACGGATCTGGAAAACGTAGAAGCTTATGCTGTTGCCGGCACTCCTGCAGACTGTGTTATATTGGGAGTCAGATTGCTTTTCCCTGGGGGCCTGGATCTAGTTGTTTCTGGTATTAACCGGGGGCCAAATATAGGTTATGACAATTTTGTCTCGGGGACTGTAGGTGCTGCTGTGCAAGGATATCTCCATGGTATTTCTTCGATGGCTATATCGGTTGATGGTTATGAGGACATGGAATTTAATGCTGCTGCCAGGTTGGGATACTTGCTGGTTGATAGAATTAGCTATGGAGCGCTACCGAAAGAAATGCTATTAAGCATTAACTTGCCCAACCTACCAACAAACAGGCTAGAAGGTGTGGAAGTCACCTCCTTGAGCAAGAGGAGCTACTGTAATGCAGTTGAAGAAAACTGTGGCTGTGATGAAACGTGTTACCGGATCCTGCGCAGCCAGGATGCGCGCGACTCTATGCCAGGAACAGATACATGGGCATTGCTATCGAACAGAATTTCGATTACTCCTTTGTTAAATAAATCCAGCATCGATCTTTTCGTAGCGCATCTTCGAGATTTGCTGCCTGCAGTTTATGATGAACTGTGTGCTCTTTGACAAAACGGGAAAATTGTGTCAGCATGATAATTGCCATTAACCTGTTAAGGTAGTGAGCGTAACTTTAGATAGGCAAGAAATAAGAAATTAGGATTCCGCTTGGATCGGTTGACGACTGAGACGGAGAAACTGGGTCTTTTGCTGTGTTTGTCCTCTCGGTTTAGCCGGGAGGATTTTTTGTTGCCATGAGCAAAATTGGCTTCATTGGAGCAGGTACAACGGGTACAGCCTTGGCAGTCAGGCTATCTGAGAAGGGTTATTCTGTAATGGCTGTCTGCAGTAGAAGTTTGTCTTCAGCTCAGAAATTGGCCCGGTTGATAAATGATTGTCAGGTTTATCGTACTGCTCAAGAAGTGGCGGATATTGCTGATATAATTTTTATTACCACACCGGATGACTCCATTTGCGAAGTATGCTCAAAAATGTACTGGCGTGAGGGACAAAGTGTGGTCCACTGTAGCGGTGCTCACTCCATCGATATTTTGGAGCATGCTGAGCGTTTGGGGGCAAGTGTAGGGTCTTTTCATCCCCTGCAGACCTTTGCCAGTGCAGAGCAGGCTATGAGTAACTTGATCGGTTCTACCTTTGGCATAGAGGCTAAAGAACCATTGCTGTCTCTGTTGAAGGAGATGTCTTCTTCTCTTGAAGGAGAGTGGATAGAACTTAAACCTGAAGATAAAGTTCTGTATCATATAGCAGCGACCTTCACTTCCAATTACCTGGTGACGCTGATAAAAATAGCTTTGGACTTATGGGGTGTATTTGGGATATCGCAGGGCAGAGCAAGTCGAGCTCTATTTCCCCTGCTGAATGGTACGGTAAACAATATCGCAAGTGTTGGCTTGCCCGATTGTCTTACAGGTTCTATATCTCGTGGAGATATTGGTACTGTTCGAGAGCATATAGAAGCTCTCAAGACTAAATGTCCTGAAATGCTTGCCGTTTACAGTGAGCTAGGTAAGCAGACTATTCCTATTGCTCTGGCTAAGGGCAAGATCGATGAAAATAAAGCAAGAGACTTGGAATCGCTATTCATAGCATGAAGTATGAAAAGGAGGTATAAAATGAGATCCATGCTAAAGAGCAAAATTCATCGGGCCAGAATTACTGAGGTCAATGTGGATTATGAAGGCAGTATAACTATTGATAAAACGCTCTTGGACGTCAGTGATATTCTCCCCTTTGAGAGAGTAGAGGTGTTGGATATCAACAATGGCTCCAGATTTAGCACGTATGCTATCGAAGGCGAGGCGAACTCTGGGATAATAGGAATAAATGGGGCTGCTGCCAGGCTGGTGGCGAAGGGAGATATCGTTATCATTCTATCATATGCTCAGGTTGCTGATGATGAAGCGAGGTTTATGGTGCCAACTCTGGCTTATGTAGATAGTCGGAATGAAATCGTGGAAGTCAATCGTGGCTGTCTTGAGGAAGATATGATAGCAAGTTCTATATCATAATTACATTTTGATGTTAATGCAGTGTTTTAAGGTGCTGCAGTTTGGATTTTGGGGTATTCTTGGGATAGATGTGCGATGAGGTGTGGTCTGAAAAGAGAAAGGAGGTTTCAGAGTGAGAGTTAGCATCAACGATATAAAGCATATGAAGCAGGTGCAAGAGAAGATTCCCATGCTTACTGCGTATGATTATGGTACTGCGAGGATCATTGATGAATCCTATATTCCGATGGTCCTGGTAGGGGATAGTTTGGGGATGGTGGTATTGGGTTATGAAACGACTTTGCCCGTGACCATGGAAGAAATGCTGCACCACACAAAGGCTGTAGCTCGGGGTGCTAAGAGGGCCCTTATAGTGGGTGATATGCCGTTCATGAGTTATCATGTTAGCGTTTCTGAAGCACTCCATAATGCGGGGAGGTTTATTCAAGAAGGAGGAGCACAAGCGGTAAAATTGGAGGGAGGAGAGATCGTTGCCGAGAAGGTTCAACGAATTGTTGAGTGCGGCATTCCTGTTATGGGGCATATTGGACTTACTCCCCAGTCGATAAACCAGTTGGGGGGATTTAAGGTCCAGGGCAAAGAGCCAGAGGTAGCTAAAAAGTTGCTCAGGGATGCTCAGATTCTGGAGAAAGCAGGGGCCTTTGCCATTGTTCTGGAGTGTATACCTGGGGCCCTCGCCAAGCTGATAACGAATAAAGTGAACATTCCCACGATTGGAATCGGAGCTGGGCCTGATTGCGATGGTCAGGTTCAGGTGATAAGCGATATCTTGGGGCTCTTCACCGATTTTGTGCCCAAACATGCTAAGCGCTATGCGAAACTATCTGAGGAAATACAATCTGTTGTAGCAGATTACGCGGCTGAAGTTAAGTCCACTAGCTTCCCTTCCATGAAAGAGAGTTACACAATGGATGAAAGTCTGCTTGAGGGCCTTGATTCCATGGCTCTATCTTGAGTCGGGCGCATTTGTTATGCGGGAAAATGTTTATCTGTTTGTTAAATTTGGCTGATGCAGTTAAATATTCTCCATAGTAGAGGATCAACGGCAAAATGCAGTTAGTAAATGCGGTATCTGACATGAGGGTTCTAAGGGCCCAGATTAAGGGCTCGGTTGGTTTTGTCCCCACTATGGGATATCTCCATGATGGCCATCTCTCCTTGGTAAGAAAAGCAGGAATGGAGACAGATGTCGTTGTTGTTAGCATCTTCGTTAATCCCACCCAATTCGATGTTAGTGAAGATCTTGTTAGCTATCCTCGGGATCTTGAACGAGACCTTGAACTATTGAAAAGGGAGCAGGTGGATATAGTTTTTGCCCCTTTTCATGAAGAGATGTATCCGAGTTTTAGCACATGGATAGATGTAGAGGGGGTCACCGGAAAACTCGAGGGATTACATCGTCCCGGACACTTTCGAGGCGTGGCGACGATAGTGGCTAAATTGTTTAATATCGTCCAGCCCAGTAAAGCCTATTTTGGGCAAAAGGACGCCCAGCAGGTTCTGGTTATCAAGAGAATGGTTTCAGATCTCAAGATGGATCTGGAGGTTGTGGTTGTTCCTACGGTAAGAGAAAAAGATGGGTTAGCTATGAGTAGCCGTAACACTCATCTCAGCCCTGAGGAACGCCTTGCAGCCCCCGTTCTCTTTAAGGCACTCTCTTTAGCTCGAAAGTTATGGCAGGATGGAATATGGAATGCAGATGAAATTCGTTTTCAGATGATCTCGATGATTGAAGAAGTACCCCATGCTAACATTGACTATGTCAGTATTGCAAGTGTCGATACTTTAGAAGAGATGGCAAGGGTAGAGCCTCCAGCTCTAGTCTCCCTGGCTGTGAAAATAGGTAAG
>CAZVCX010000161.1:0-3612 GCA_964626375.1 uncultured Dehalococcoidales bacterium
GAACTCTGGGAGCTAGCGTTGTTTATCCCAGAAAGGTGGTAGAGAAAGCTATTAAATATAATGCTGCCGCTTTGATTTTTGTACATAACCATCCTTCAGGGGATCCCTCTCCCAGCGATAGTGATAAGCAGACCACCAGAGATCTGGTATTTGTAGCTAACGCCATGCAGATGAGGATACTGGACCATATCATTGTAGGTAATAATCATGACAGGTATTTCAGTTTTGCTGATAATGGTTTGATTGAACAATATAACTCGCGCTTCGTGGTGCTGATGAGAGAATAGATCTATCTGGAGCGAGGGTTATATTTTATCGCTGGATATAGAATGGGAATGCGCGGTGAAATTCAATTGAAGTTGGCCTTTTCTCTTTTTATAAGCTTATGAGTGAGGTCTTCTTTGTCAGTAGGTATGCCAGCCCGCTGGGAGAATATATTCTCGTCAGCTCTCGGGAGGGAATCGCGCACGTAGCTCTCAATGGCGACGAGGATGATTGCATTGCGCGATGGCAGCAAAAAGGAGTACAGCTATGCGGTGCGGGCGAGTATAATGATTTTCTGGCACATGAGCTCGATGCTTATTTTGCCGGTAGGCTATATCAGTTTCGCGTACCTCTTGACTTGCGAGGGACGCCATTTCAGCGTAAGGTGTGGAAGTTGATATGCTGTATCCCCTATGGAGAGACTCGCTCGTACCGAGACCTAGCAAATAACCTGGGTTGTGCAGCTCTTGCACGGGCTGTTGGGAGGGCGTCTGGCAATAATCCCGTGGCTATTGTGGTTCCTTGCCATCGAGTTGTTGGAGCAACTGGCAATTTGGTTGGTTATGTTGGTGGTCTGCATAGAAAGCGAGCTCTACTGGAGCTCGAATCTGCTGTTGGATATAAAAAATCTGGCCTATGTTTATAGCGTAGCTCTGGTGCCCTGATCGCATGGGGCTTTATATGTTCTGCCTTTGAAATGGGCATTACTCCTGTAGATGAATTGTAGTTATATTTGTTGCTTGTCAGCGCCCTGCACCAGATCTGTGTCGTGAAAAGTTCACTTCGTGGCTGGATATGTCAAAAGAGTTTCATGGCAGAGGCGATTAGCCATCCGAGGGCAATGCAGAAGGGGAAGGTGAGGATCCAGGTAAGTACGATGTTTCTGGCGATTCCCCAGCGTACGGCAGATAAGCGCTTTGTGGCGCCTGCTCCCATGATAGCAGTGCTTATACAATGAGTAGTGCTTACCGGGATGCCAAGGTGCGAAGCAACCTCTATGATGGCGGCAGCTGAGGCGGTAGCTGCAAATCCCTGAGTGGGGCGCAGTGTGGTCATTCTGAGGCCCAGGGTTTGAATGACTCGCCATCCGCCCAAAATTGTTCCCAGGCTAATTGATATTGCTGAAGCTGCGACAGCCCAGAATGGAATGCTAAACTCCCCCGATCCGTAATATACCATTAAAGCCATGGATATCAGGGCGATGGGCATCTGCCCATCGTTTTTGCCGTGGCTGTAAGATAGGAAAGCGGCTGCAGCGATCTGACCGTTGCTGAACAAACGGCGCGCTTTTGAGAGGGCCCATTTGCGGAAGATCCATACTATGGCTAGCATTGTCAGGAAACCTACGGTAAATCCCAGGAGAGGAGCAATGCCGACGGCAGAAAATACTTTGCCCAAAACTCCCCACGATATGATTTTGGTGCCGGAGGTGGCAATTCCTGATCCAACCAGCCCAGCAACTAGCCCATGGGTTAAACTTATGGGCATACCGATGCGGGTCGCTATGAAGGCCCAGATAACAGCTGATCCTACTCCCGCGAGCACGATGTTCATGGTCAGGGCCTCGGGTGAGATAATGTTCTTGCCGATAGTTATGGCTACTGCGTTGCCTGTGGCTGCTCCAAGGAAGTTGAAACAAGCTGCCATGATTATGGCAGCTCGCGGGGAAAGGCTGTGAGTACCGATTGCCGTGGCAATAGCATTGGCAGCATCATTAAAACCATTGGCGATACCGAAAGCGATAGCTATTGCAATTATCCCGATCAGCAGTGCCAGGGATTCAGACATTCTTCAAGACGACCCCTTCAAGGATATCGGCTACATCCTCGCCTCGGTCGGTGGCGCTCTCCAGGTGTTGGTATATTTCGCGCCATTTGATGATAAAACACGCATCATAACAATTATGGAACAACTCGGCAGTAGCAGCATGATGTATATCATCAGCTTCATTTTCCAATCTGTTGATCTCTACACATTCCTCTAGAATCTTCTTAAATTGTTCTCGGTGGCGCAAATATGGCAATATTTCGCGCAGCTTGTAGGTTATCTTGGTTATGACGAGAGCTAGATCTCGGGATTTATCCATAGGTTGTTCTACCTGATAAAGATAAGCTGTTCTACCAGCAGCCTCAATGTAATCCATTATATCATCCAGAGTATGTGCCAGGAGGGCAATATCTTCTCTATCAATTGGCGTTACGAAAGAGGCATGCAGTTTCTGCATTATTTCATGGGTTATAGAATCGCCTCGCATCTCGAGCTCTTTGAGTTGTTGTGCCTTAAGTTCAACATCTCTATAGTCCTCGAACAGATTAACCAGCTTCTCGGCACCAGCAACCAGATTGGTAGACTGCTGTTCAAATAAATCGTAGAATTTCGTGTCCTTAGGAGCCATCAAGAACTTGGCCATGCTGCATTACACCTGCTCCTCGGCGGGAAGCGAAAATAGAAGCGAGAAGCTGCCCTTCTTTCCTTCTCTGACGTTTGCTTGGGTGTTCTCACCATCGATACTTTTTGCCAAACGCTCTGAAGCTATTCTAACATATTCTCCTGGCTATAAGTAATCTCCTGGATATTTTCTCCCTGAAATATACCATTGTAGCCCTTATCAACTCCCTCGCCGAGGTGGAAAAATATAAGCTGCAATGCGCGGGCATTCCTGTATAAATGAAACCCTTCAGGATTGTATACTGTAAGTAAGGATTGGGATCTCCCTGAATATCCTGCATCCCAGACAGCGGTATGTATGCTAACGCCGCAGCGCAGAAAGCTGGAACGCGGTAAGCCCAGAGCGATAATATTCCTTGGCAGATGAACGATTTCGTTGTAGGTGATCTGGTAGCACCCCTCGGGTAAATTAATTCCTGAGGAATTGCCGAATAGCGAAGAAGAACAGGAGGATAAGATTCTATCCTTGTTGCTAAAACCCATGCTGCCTGCCGAGGAAAACGAGACTACTTCTCTTATGGTCAGATCAATGCCGTTGGGTTGTATTTGCTCCTGAACGTGTGGCGCACCCTCGATCAGTGGAGGGGTTTCATTTAATAGGACCTCTATGTTTGCCCTCGTTAGAATGAAAGACTTCTCTGTCATGCTGCTTGCAGTAATCGAATGTCCTACTCTACGAAAGTTGTTTTTTTCTCTCGATTGCTTTCTTTGCCGCTTTAGCGATTTCTTCATTGGTCAGGCCATATCTCTGTAGCAGTTCACTGGACTTTCCCGATGCACCATATCTTTCACCTAGGTTGACATATTCAATAGGCACTGGCTTTATCTTGCTGCTGGCCATGGCAACCCTGCTGCCCAGCCCTCCGTGGGCTATGTGTTCTTCCGCTACGACAATAGCTC
>CAZVCX010000162.1:0-4896 GCA_964626375.1 uncultured Dehalococcoidales bacterium
CTGGCATTTTTATGTAGCAATGTTCTTCTTTGCCATCGGAGAGGCGTTCAGGACAGGCACTCATAAGGCAATGATATTCACATGGCTCCGTATCCAGGGTAGAACAGATGAAAAAACTCAGGTATATGGTTATACACGTTCTTGGTCGAAGATCGGTTCTGTTGTATCGACAATAATCGCTGTTGCAGTGGTGTTTATTGCCCGTGATTATTCCTGGGTTTTTCTTTTCGCTATCATCCCGTATCTTGCCGGTTTGATTAATTTTTTCTGGTATCCGAAAGAATTAGAGGGTCAGCCGGATGTGCATGCAAATGTAAAAACAGTATTTCGTCATCTCTGGATATGTCTGAAGAACTCACTATCTATTTCACCCTTACGCCGACTGATGATAGAATCAATGTCCTTTGAAGGTGTATTTAAAGCCGTAGAAAATTACCTGCAGCCACTTGTTAAGAACATGGCACTGATGCTTCCCCTATTTATAGGAATGGGGGATATCCGTAGAAGTGCGATTTTGATCGGGATTGTATATATCATACTCTATCTGAGCTCAGCTTATGCCAGCCGAATGTCTTACCGACTTTCTAAACACGCAGGTGGTGATACTGAAGGAAGCGGCTTGTGCTGGAAAATGGGTTTATTAATGTATCTGGCCTTAATTCCACTTTTGGTATTTGAGTTATATTGGGCTGCAGTTATCGGATTTATTATTCTTGCACTTATTCAAAACTTCTGGAGGCCAATGCTTATAAGCCGCTTCGACAAATTCGCCAGTGAAACAGAAGGAGCTACTATCCTATCCATTGAAAGTCAGGTAAAATCCGTGGCAACCATGGTCATCGCTCCGGTAATGGGTGCAGCAGTAGATTTTCTTATTGGGCGTAATCTTGGAGGACAATTCTGGCCGGTGGCTGCAATAGGTGCAATTATTGCCTTATCAATTATCATACCCGCAAGGAGAAATAAGGCTTATTTCCCTTAAAGAGCTTTTTCATAATCGACCATTTGCTATTTATTGTCCCTGAGTATATAGTGTTTCAGAAAATAGTCAATGCTGGAGATAAACGAGAACTCCTTAAACACTTTTTAGCAACTGCAGAATACTAAAGTTCACTTAAAAAGTTGGTGGGGGAGGGGGGACTCGAACCCCCACGCCTTTCAGCACATGATCCTAAGTCATGCTCGTCTGCCAATTCCGACACTCCCCCGCGTTTCATATATGAGAGCATCTATTTTAACATAACTGTCTTAGCAAGCCGCTGCCCGGGTACAAGAAATCGATAAACAACTTATCTCCCCTTAATTAATATCCTGTTCTATCACAAAACCATTATTGTCAGGGCCAGGCATTTCTCCATATAATAGCGCTTGGGGGTGAGCAAGAAGAGCGATTTCTTAGCTTGCTCGTTAAACAAGGATAAACGGTGAAAGTAGTGGCAATCGTTGGCATGGCGGGCGCTGGCAAGTCAGTAGTGTCCGGGATATTTGAGAGAAATGACTTCACCAGAGTGTACTTTGGAGATGTCACTATGCAGGAGATAAGGCAACGAGGCATTGCCCCTAGTGAAGCAAATGAGCGACGCGTTAGGGAATGGTTGAGGGAAGAGTATGGCATGGCAGCCTATGCTAAGCTGAATCTGAACAAGATCAACGCCGCACTGGAAGTATCCGATGTGGTGGTAGATGGCCTGTATTCTTGGGAAGAGTATTTATTATTGAGAGATTTGTACGGGGAGGAGTTCATCGTGGTAGCTATTTGGGCATCGCCTCCCACCAGATATAAGAGGCTAGCGAGCAGGATAAGCAGACCTCTAACTCCTGAAGAGTCACTTAGTAGAGATAAAGTGGAGATAGAGAATATCAACAAGGGCGGGCCCATTGCCATGGCTGATGTTACAATATTGAACGAAGACTCTCCGAAGGAACTGAGGGAACAAACGGAAAAGATTATATCGGTGATAAGATGGAAAAGACAACCAGACCAGATTTAGATGAGTATTTTCTCAAAATAGCTTCCGTAGTGGCGGAACGCTCAACATGTCTGAGGCATCATGTAGGCGCTGTTATAGTAAAGGACAAGCATATTCTATCAACCGGCTATAATGGTGCTGCTGCTGGCCTTAAAGACTGCCTTGAGCTTGGCTGTCTCAGGGATCAGTTGCATATAGCATCTGGTACTCGACACGAGATATGTAGAGCGATACATGCAGAGCAAAATGCCATTATTCAGGCGGCAATCCACGGTGTCAGCATCGCCGGTGCCACGATATATGTAACCCACTCTCCTTGTATACTATGTGCGAAGATGCTGGTGAATGCAGGCATAACTCGTTTTGTTACCTTCGGCAGCTACGCTGACGATGCTTTCAGGGATCTCTTCAAGGAGGCAGGAATAAAGTTCGAGGTACATAAAAAGCCTCCTTCCATAATAACCTGGCTCCCCTGAGAAAGGGAGCATAATATTAGGTCTTTCTCTAGCTCGTATTAACCTATGTGGCTGTAATTATAGTGATCACTCCGAATATAATTAAAAATATGCCGACCAGATAATTAAGTATCTTGGGGAAAACCATAACTACGATTCCAAAAATGAGGGCTATAATGCCCAAGGCCACTCCTGCTATCATCATAATTCCACCTCCTTTATGCAGAATATCATTATAACTTTCTCAGGATGGTAAGCACTCCAACTACTATGAAGCAAATTCCTACCAACCAGTTCAACAAAGTGGGGAAAACTAATATCAGGATGCCAAAAATAAGGGCTACCACTCCCAGCCAGGTGCTGCTTATATGCATATGCCTCCTCCTTCTCTGTGGTCTGCTCTTGAGGTTGCAGATTTATACTATCAGGAGGGAGTTTGAAAATCAATAGGTCTTACTGCGATTATCTTTACAATTGATGAGAGGGGAAGGGAGAGAATATTCTATGCTTAATTGCTCGTTGAAATTAGGAAAAGCGATTGCTAAAATGAATAGAAATTGTTTCATGGTATTATTTAGCTATGATAAATACCCCTGTGCTGGTACTCAATCGAGGTTATGAACCGGTCAATGTTTGTCTGACCCGGCGAGCGGTAGTGCTGGTTCTAGGTGGGAAAGCCGAGATCGTGGAAAATAGCAGGGGTGAGATACATTCCATTTCTCGCGTTTACGAAATCCCATCGGTAATAAGGCTCGATAAAATGGTCCACCGCCCCAGGTGCCAGAGGAAATTGAACAAAGGAGAGATTTTCAGCCGCGATCAATATATATGCCAGTATTGCGGGAAGAAGACAAAAGAACTTACACTGGATCATGTCATCCCGCGAAAGAATGGAGGAGAACATACCTGGGAGAATGTGGTCAGCGCCTGTTCTTCATGTAATCGACGTAAGGGAGGGCGTACGCCAGAAGAAGCGGGAATGAAATTGTTGCGCAGG
This sequence comes from uncultured Dehalococcoidales bacterium, assembly GCA_964626375.1. Lineage (GTDB taxonomy): Bacteria > Chloroflexota > Dehalococcoidia > GIF9 > AB-539-J10 > M55B177. Next base: position 3,423 of record CAZVCX010000162.1, read on the forward strand.
CCCCGTATTCCCTGGAGCAATGGTTTCTATATCCCTTTCTCCCTGTTGAACGCTCACGGCGAATGGCGCAAGTACTTGCCATGTCAAACAGACTTCGACAATATGGAAGAAAGTTCAGGTACTGCTTCCTCCTGAGATGCTTTCCTGGGCGGCTTCATTTTCAGACAGAGGCGTTTTCTCGGAGGGTTTCGCTTTCCCTTTTTGGGTGGGAGGGTAATTCATACTTTCATATGATAGACAGCAAAGTAGCCTTCCGCACAGGCCTGATATTTTGGAAGGATTTAGCGCTACCCTTTGTTCTTTGGCCATCTTAATGGATACTGAGGCAAAGTTGGTCAGATGTTGCTGGCAACATAGAGGATAACCGCACTTGCCGATGCCCCCCAGTAGCTTGGCTTCATCTCTCGGGCCTATCTGTCTCAACTCCACTCTGGCTTTTGAGAAATGTCGTAACCTGCGCACCAGTTCTCGAAAATCAATTCTGTCTTCAGCTCGGAAGAATATGGTGAATTGGCGTTTTCCCATATCGTAACGAGCTGCCAGGGGTTTCATTTTGAGATTGAGGCTTATTGATATCTCTCTGCACTTAGCCAACATTTTCGCCTCTCTTTGCTGCTTATCCTCGGCTAAATCTTCAGGCTCAGCTCTCCTCAATACTTTCATAATAGGACCATCTAAAGTATCTGCTGGAGACTGGACATCAACTGACTTAACCTTGGCTATCTTGGCTTCCTCGGCAGAATCCAGTAGAACGACGTAATCATCTTCTCCTACAGAGATATCATGGGCCTCACAATAAAATAGAGTCCCTTTAGGGAGCAAGCTAACCTGAATTATCTTAGTCATCAGTAATCTCTTTTCTGGGTAAATTGAGCATTAACCATTCTAGAGCGAGGCGAGGGTTAACATTCTTATGAATTTCCTTCTCTACGGAGAGCAAATTAGTCAAAAAATCCTTGATTTCGGCCAGGCTTAACGCTGCGGCTTGCTTTTCTATACTCTCTTCGTAGTCTATATTAGTAATGTAATTTTTGCAATTGCTTTTAGTAAGCAACAAGTCCCGCCACCAGTCAAGCCATGTCATAATTGTCTCGGTTCCAGCAGTGGACCTGTGATTGTGGCTGAACAGCAAGGCAACTTCTTGGGCATAAGAGAAGCGCTGGTTCAAGTCAACGGTTAAGAGAGGGGAAAGTTGTGATATTCTGGCAGAACGATGTTCAAGCAGAGTCTTATCCGATAGAGCGGATAAGGCCCATCCAAAACACCCATGGCTTAATCTATCCAGGAGAGCTGCTTCGCCGGTGGCTACATTGTAATTTGTGGTAAGCACCCGTTGTATTTGTCCGGGGGGCATGGGCTTTAATTCTAGCCTCTGACATCGAGAAACTATGGTAGGCAGTACTCGATTCTCTTCATTGGCCAGTAGAATCCAGACGATGTAGCGCGGAGGTTCTTCCAGTATTTTAAGTATGGA
>CAZVCX010000163.1:0-2917 GCA_964626375.1 uncultured Dehalococcoidales bacterium
GCCACTGCGCCACACCCCGCTGGATGAAGTATAGTCTAGCTAATTTGGTGAGGTCAAAAAGGATCACTTGCAGTTGGGACAAACATCAAAGAAATCTGAGGGCAGGTTACAAGTCTTACGAATATATTCCAACTGAGCCTCTGGAGCCCAATAGTTGCCACAAACCTGGCACTTCTTCAACTTAAAGACCCTATCCCATATAGTCCTAGTATCCTTTGTCTCTTCCAGCTTGATAAAATTGGTAGGGCAAATATAGGCACAGCTGCCACATCCGATGCACTTATCCATGGAAGCTTCGACAAACGTCTCTTTCACGTCACGGTTCAGACCTCTGTCAACGAGTCTCAGCGCTCCTGCACCCACGATCTCCTGGCACGTCCTCACGCACAGCCCACAAAGAATACATCCTTCGGTATCAAGTTTCACCCTTGGCTCTTCAACCCCCACTTCTCTAGCTAGGCTACGTATAACTTCGGAATCAGGGCTCTTCGCCAGCAACAATTCCACCGCCAGCATACGCGCCTCAAGGGCCTTTTCAGAATTAGTCCTGACCTCCATGCCCTGCTTAACGGGACAATTGCATGCTGTTGTTAAACTAGATACGCCATCAGTTACCACCTCAACGGTGCAAACCCTGCAAGCTCCAAAAGGAGTGAGATTTTCATGGTAACACAGCGTAGGTATGGCAATGTTGAGTTTATCGGCCGCTCTCAGTATAGTATTACCTTCTTCTACCTCAACCTTTTGTCCATCTATAATTAACTCTACCATTTGTTACCTTATCTTTACCTGCAATTAATAAATTCTTTTATTCACCTTCCTGCCACAACATCACGCGATAGCATCTGAGGCAGCGGCTTGCCTCTTTCTGAGCTGCCTCACGAGTGAGGCATTCCTCGACCTCGGGGAAACCAGGCATCCTTTCATCCACCGATATAGACTTCGGGATCTGTGCTTCCACATTCACAGCAGACACTGCCCCTCTCTGAGCTGAAAGGCCTCCGTTCTGTCCTACACGAATTCCACCCGCATCTACATCATGGAGCTCCTGCCCCTCTCCCTTCAAATATCGATCAATGCTGCGAGCTGCACGGTTACCAGCTTCCACAGCTTCGATCAAAACAGCAGGGCCAGTTACACAATCACCAGCAGAAAAAATCCTCTTTTCACTCGACTGGTACGTTGCGAGATCTACGTCCACGGTTCCATATTTAGAAACTTTCACTCCGTCCTCTCCAGCCAGACAGGATAAGTCAGCTTTCTGCCCGATAGCAGCAATAACCATATCAGTATCCATAGTGAATTCCGAATTATCAATGGGAACAGGTCGCCTCCTACCACTGCTATCAGGCTCACCCAGTTCCATCTTAACGCATTCAAGCCCCACCAATCTGGAACCCTCTGCCAATATCTTCTTGGGCGCAACCAAATAGCTTATCTTTACTCCTTCCTCTAGAGCAGCTTCTATCTCACCATCTCTTGCTGGCATCTCCGCCCTCGAGCGACGGTACAATATGTTAACTTCTTTAAATCCAAGCCTTAAGCAGCTCCGAGCACAATCCACCGCCACATCTCCTCCTCCAATTACTACTACTCGCTCCACCGGGGATATCCTTCTATCCAAATTTACATCGCGCAGGAATTTCACCCCGTCAACGAAACCATCATAACCCACTTCTTCACCTTCAACTCCCATAGCCCTTCCCTTATGAGCACCAACTGCAAGGAATACAGCTTTGTAGCCGTCTTTCCACAGATCGGCAATGGTTATATCATGCCCCACTCTAACATTAAATCTTATATCTACTCCCTGGCCCTTGATAATATCAACCTCCCTACCCAAAACAGCCTTGGGCAAGCGATATGATGGGATGCCCACCGCTGCCATACCCCCTGCCATAGGCATCTCCTCAAAAATGGTAACGCCATATCCTACCAGCGCCAGATTATAACCGGCAGCCAGCCCAGCAGGCCCTGCACCTACAATAGCTACCTTTTCCTTGTTCTCATTTGACACAGAAACAGGAGGAATCTGCCCCACTCCCATCTCCCAATCAGCTACATATCTCTTCAGAGCCCTTATACCCAGTGGGCCATCTATATCGTTCCTCTTGCAGGCTTCCTCACAAGGAGCTGGGCAAACTCGCCCTAACGTTCCTGGCAAACATACACCCTGGCGTATCAATTCCAGAGACGCTCCCTGATCTTGATTTCTTATTAGCTCTATATAACCAGGAATATCCAGATGCGCCGGACAGGCCTCCATACAGGGAGCAGCAACCTTTACCTGGTAAAGGGCGGGTGATACAGCTTTCTTATTCTGGATCAGGTCAAGATATGCCTCTCGATAGTGTTCAATGCTATCAAGTATGGGAACAGGAGCAGTTTGCCCCAAAACGCACTTGGCATTATTCATCATACCCTTACTCACCCACTGCAACAACTCGATATCACCTTCTCTCCCTTCACCTTTTAATAACCTTCCCAAAACCTCCACGATGACAGCGATCCCGATGCGCCCGACGGAGCACTCACCACAGGCGAGCTTCTGAATCTCCCTAGCATAAGAATAAGCCATATCTACTACACTGGCATCCTCATCCATCACCACAAATCCATCCCAAGCCATGAAAGCTTTCACTTTAGAAAGATCACGTTCCACGGGCAAATTCAACTCGCCGACCGGAGTGCGAGCTCCATCTCCTAATTTCCTGTTATCGACGACTTTACCTGCCCAACTGCTAAAAATGACTCTATCCATTAGTTACCTTTTTCCGAAGTTCAGCATACTTGGCTTCAACTTTCTCCTGCATATCTTTCACCATCTCTGGAGTGAGGTGTCTGAATCTCCCCTGAGGCTTCAGATAATCTTCAATGGGACGCAACTGAGGGGGATCGATATTTAAAGTATACTTTC
>CAZVCX010000164.1:0-2674 GCA_964626375.1 uncultured Dehalococcoidales bacterium
TCATTATTTTGTAGTATAGAGTAAAATACATGGTAATATTTGCATCAGCCTGAATGGCATTAACAAAGATAATCCGTAATTGAGAGCAGGGAGGAGAATTGGAAAAAAAGAAGAGACTCTCGTTGAGCCGCAAGACCCGCGCAGCAGCTCCCGCTGTCCGCCACCAAGTGACCGCTAGCGGAGAAAGTGCGAGCATCATGGTGGGCATTCCCTTCCGTAACGAAGTCGATAGAATCGAAGGCGTATTCAAAACCGCGGCAAAGGGACTGGCAGAATTTTTCCCGGACAGGAACTGCTTCATCGCCTGCGCCGGCATGCCGGACGGACAGGATACCCTGGATGCAATACAGAAATTATCTCCCGGACACGGAATAAAGAAAATCGCCTTCCTGATAAAGGGCGAAGCTGCTGGCGGGAAAGCCCCGGCTATCAGGGCTCTACTGGAAACAGCCAGCCAGCACAACGCAGACCTGGCACTACTCGAACCAGACCTCAACAGCAGAAAGGCAAATGGTAAAACTGAAGGGCTGGCTCCGGAATGGGTTGACCGCCTCATCACTCCGATAGATAAAGAGAACATGGATCTGGTTATACCCGCGTTCAACTATCACTACCTCGATAATGTGATCTCCAGCCAACTGGTGAGCCCCCTGCTTAGCGCCATCTTCAACCTGAAAGTGGGTGCACTTCCAGAAACAACTCTTGGTATTTCGAGAAAACTCATCAAAACTTATCTGGCCAGTTACAACGCCTGCGGCGACCAGCCCGGCGAGCACGGCATGGACATCTCCCTCATCACCACGGCCGTTATAAACGAAGCAAAAATTTGCCAGACTAGCCTCGGAGTGAAGATCCACCCTGGCTATTCGGAGAAAGAAAGCGCCTGGAGAGAACAAATTAAAGCGATCTTCGATCAAGTTTCAGCCTGCCGGAACTGGTGGCAGCAAAGAGGAGAAATAATCTATCCCCTGCCCGTCTTTCGAGACAGAAAATCTCAACAGCCAGATGAGGTGGCACCAGATCCTCAAGCAATAGAAAAATATAGGCAGGGTTTCCTGGAGTTCCACGGCCTGTACGAAGAGATTCTTTCTCGAGAAGTCCTGGAGAAACTGCACAGGCTGGCAGGAACCGACCAAAAATTTTTCCGGCTGCCCGCGCAGCTCTGGGTGGATATCGTCTATGACTTCTTGCTTGCCTACTGCATGGAACCGGAGTTCGACTGTAACAGCGTTCTGAACGCCTTTCTCCCCATTTGCCATGCTCGTGAGGCAGCCCTCACCCGCGACATCGAGGCGTTCAGGCAGCGAGCCAATGGCAACATTGCCAGCAAGACAGAGCAACTCTCCACACTGGTAGCCGCGCAGGAGATCGAGCAGCAGGCGGAGGAGTTCATCAGGCGCAAGCCCGACTTCCTGATCGCATGGAAGGAGAAAGAAGAGGAGATCAAGCCATTCCTGCCCATCATAACCTACCGCGAGTTCATCCCCGGGTATCCCCTGATACTGCCCAAAGAGTTCACCTCGCCTGCAGGAGAAAGCATAAGCGCCGACAGGATACATAGCGATATCGTCCAGAGTCAATACGAACAATTCATGGAGCTCTATACCAAACATTTCAACGTTTCTCATGAACCAACTGTCAACGAAATCGCCGAAAACATGAAAAAACTGATGCTCCAGGTAGAACAGGACATGCACCAGAATCTCCTGAGAGGAGACCTTGCCACCGTGGAGGGAGCTCGTGAAATTGCCGGAGCCATCTTGCAGCAACTATCTCCCTCGCAACTATTCACTATAAAGCCAGAAGTAGCCGCTCTGATTCTGCGGCGAAACCGGCCCACCAACTTGCTCCTCGCGTTCGATGCCGCCAGCCTGGCCGAGCTGGAACAACGCTATGAGCCCAAAGATATACTGGCCCTATCCAGCCTATCGGAGGAGGCAGAATACACGGAGACATTATGGGAATGGATAGCTGGAAATGCGCGGCCGGAGCACTTTGCCCGGCTGCCGCTGAAACCACTGGCAGTGAGCTATGAGAATTTCTCCTCCTTGGCACTTCTCAAGGAGCCTTCCCTCTCAAGCAAACTTGCAGGAAGGCTTCTGGTGAGCAATGTCCGCCGGGAAGAAGGCGGCAAATTCCCCAAAATTCGCTATTTCCTGATGATGGCCAAGAACATCGTGGAGGCGGAAAAATTCGGAGAAATATGGGAACAATTTGCCTGGGAAAGAAAAGAATTCGGTACCAGGGTGGCAAACTCGCTCAAGGGCCACTGGGGAAAAGATCCCCTCTCGGCTCATAACATGTTTGAAGCCAGGATCCAGGAGATGTTGGTCGAACGGATAAGAAAGATAATCCAGCTCCTGGGAGAAAAGGAAGATCACTCGCTATCGCGCCTGGCCAGGAACTTGAGCTTGCTCATGGACTGCTATTTCCTCGCCCCAACCCTTCCCGATGGCTTCGTTCCCTGCTCTGCCTGGACCTGGGCCAGCTATAGCTTCAAGGGAGGAAAGGGCATACCAACTCCCTTCTCGCTGCACGTAGAAAGAGACTGGTCATCACGCACCTTCCTGGCAAAAATGGCCACATCTCTTGGCATTAGTGAGGAGACCATAGACAGCAAAATCATAGAGCTAATGGGTCATGGGAGGGAATCAGAAAATCTGGCCCGGCTGAT
>CAZVCX010000165.1:0-6645 GCA_964626375.1 uncultured Dehalococcoidales bacterium
ATTATTTGCGCCTCCTTTTCGCGCGCATCGGGCACCCACATTGCCCGCATTGTGGTCGTGCCATTTCTCGCCAGACAGTACAGCAGATAGTGGATGCTGTTCGGGGAATGCCGGAGGGGAAGCGATTCATGGTGCTGGCACCGTTGGTAACTGGTCGCAAAGGAGAGCACCAGGGCATATTCAGAGATCTACGGCGAGCAGGTTTTGTTAGAGTGCGCGTTGATGGGGAAATTCATGATCTCTCTGAGGAGTTTCAACTAGATAAGAACAAGAAACACGCAATAGAAGTAGTGGTTGATCGATTGCAGATAGGCGATGGTGATGATCCTACGCGACTCACCGATTCTATTGAGACAGCCCTGAAGTTGGGGTCGGGCATAGTTCTAGTTTCTGTCCAGAATGGCGAAGAGATGCTATTCTCCGAGCACTTTGCCTGTGCTTACTGCGGTATCAGCCTGGGTAAAATCGAGCCCAGGACCTTTAGCTTCAATAATCCCCATGGAGCTTGTCCTACCTGCAGTGGGTTAGGATTTAAGATGGAGATAGATCCTGATCTAGTTTTGCCCGATAGGGATCTTAGCATAAAGGGAGGTGCTATACATCCCTGGGCCAGGAATGGCTCTATGAGCGTTTGGTATAGCAGCATACTGGAATCTCTGAGTCAGCGCTATGGGTTTTCTCTCTATACGCCGGTGAGAGAAATTGAAGAGCCTATGCTTAATCTGATTCTCTATGGTTGTGAAGAAGAGATGATTCCCGTAACCTACAGAGGGAGTCATGGCAAATTGCGCCACTATCATACCAGATTTGAAGGCGTTATCCCTATGATGGAACGTCGCTACCGTGAGACTGACTCTGAAGCTGCTCGTGCTTATATCGGCAGATATATGTCTTTCCGCCCCTGTCCAACCTGCCAGGGCAGGAGGCTTAAGCCGGAATCTCTAGCCGTTACCATTGAGGGCAAAAACATCATGGATATTGCTGCCCTTCCGGTTAAAATGGCTCTGGAGTGGGCAGAAGAGTTGGGTGATCATATAGAGCCACGAGAACTTGCTATAGCCCACCAGGTTATCAAGGAGATTCGTGCCCGTCTGGGATTTTTACAGGGCATTGGATTGGGATACCTAACACTGGATCGCCCTACAGCTTCTCTTTCTGGGGGTGAATCTCAACGGATACACCTTGCCACTCAGATCGGGAGCGGGTTAAGCGGTGTACTCTATATATGCGATGAACCCACCATTGGGTTGCATCCTGCTGACAGCTCTCGCCTGATAGTCACCTTGCAAAGACTGAGGGATCTGGGCAACACTGTGATTGTTGTGGAGCATGATGAAGCTACCATGAAGGCTGCTGATTACATCGTGGACATGGGGCCAGGTGCAGGGAAGATGGGAGGAGATATAGTGGCTGCGGGATCTCTACCGGATATAATGAATTGCCCTGATTCAATAACGGGTCAATATCTCAGTGGGGGAAAAACGATTCCCGTGCCACAGCAGCGACGCTCGGGCTCTGGCAAAGAACTGCTCATCAACGGTGCCAGGGAAAACAACCTTAAGAATATCTATGTTTCTATTCCGTTGGGGCGGTTGGTATGCGTTACCGGTGTTTCTGGCTCTGGTAAGAGTTCCCTTATTAACGAAATACTTTACAAACACTTGGCGCGTAGTTTCTATCATGCTGTGGACAATCCTGGAATATGCGATAACATTACAGGGACAGAGTATCTTGATAAGGTTATCAATATTGACCAGTCACCTATCGGAAGGACGCCGAGGAGTAACCCTGCTACCTATACGGGGCTTTTTACTCTTGTAAGACAACTCTTCGCAGAGGTACCTGAGTCAAGAGCTCGGGGCTATCAGCTAGGGCGGTTTTCTTTCAATGTAAAGGGGGGGCGCTGTGAGGCCTGCCAGGGTGCAGGATATGTTCAGATAGAGATGCAATTTTTGCCTAGCGTTACCGTTCCATGTGAGATATGTCAGGGGAGTAGATATAATCGCGAGGCTCTGGAAATTCGTTTCAAAGGCAAGAATATCGCTGAAGTTCTGGATATGACTGTGGACGAAGCGTTGTCCTTCTTTGATCATTTCCCTGGAATAAAAAGGAAATTGGGAACTCTCCGTGATGTTGGGTTGGGGTACATCTGTTTGGGGCAGCCAGCTCCTACGCTCTCCGGCGGTGAGGCGCAAAGGGTGAAATTGGCCTCTGAGCTATCCCGTAAGTTCACGGGGAACACGCTGTATATATTGGATGAACCAACCACCGGGCTTTCCTTTCCTGACATATCTTCTCTCCTGAAGGTTTTACATCGTCTGGTTGATGCAGGGAATACGGTGATCGTTATTGAGCATCATCTGGATGTAGTTAAGAATGCTGACTGGATCATTGACCTCGGGCCTGCGGCTGGTGACGAGGGAGGCTATATTATTGCTACAGGAACTCCCGAGGATATAGTCCAAGAGGAGTCTTCGGTTACAGGAAGTTATTTGAAGAGAGTGCTAGCAAAATAAGAGAACGATGATACTAAAAAGTAATCCTTTGCTTATCTATAGATTTTTCATGGTGGCGTTTGCCATAATAGTCCAGAGATAACAGGGAAGTACCCCCTTGCAGGTGATAAGATTCACGATATAACGGAAGAGGATAAACCGAAAATATTTTACGGCTACATTATAGTCGTGCTCGCCTTTTTCATTCAGATAGCAACATGGGGGACCAATTATACTTTTGGTATATTCTTCGAACCCGTGTTAACCGAGTTTGGCTGGACTAGAGCAGCAACATCAGGTGCTTTCTCACTCTGTATGATCATGTTTGGCCTCTTTTCCATCATCATCGGCAGGCTGAATGATCGTTTCGGGCCGAGGTTTGTGGTAACGGGATGTGGTCTTTCTCTAGGTCTGGGGTACCTGTTTATGGCTCATATTAGTGCTATCTGGGAAATATATCTCTATTATGGTGTCATGGTGGGCCTGGGGCTGAGTGGGGCTTCAGCTCCCCTGCTGTCTACGATATCAAGATGGTTCGTCAAGAAAAGGGGATTGATGACAGGCGTGGTTCTGTCTGGTGTGGGCATCGGGGGTTTTATCATGCCACCGGTGGCCAGATGGCTTATATCCAGCTATGGCTGGCGCAGTTCCTATACCATGGTTGGCGTAATTGCGTTGGTCTTAATCGTAACTGCCGTTCAATTTGTTAAACGAGATCCTACACTGATGGGTCTTTCTCCGTATGGAGCGAAGGAGATGAGCGAAAAGCAAGATATAAGTTTGCCTGAACCAAAGGGGTTTTCTCTTAAGGAGTCCATTAAAACGAAGCAGTTCTGGACTCTCTTCGCCATGTTTTTTTGTGGATTGTTCTGCGTTGGCTCTATGGCGGTGCATATTGCCATCTATGCTACAGATATGGGGATTTCAGCGACGAGCGCAGCCAATATTCTGGCAGCTATGCTGGGGGCAAGTGCTGTTGGTAGAATTCTGATGGGTACGGCAGGAGATCGGTGGGGCAACAGGACAGCGATGTTTATGTGTTTCGTTCTTATGACGGTTGCTATGTTTTGGCTTCAGGTTGCTCATGAAACCTGGATGCTTTACTTTTTTGCTGTTGTTTTTGGATCTGGCTTTGGAGGGTTGATAGCACTGCTGGTGCCAACGCTAGCTGAATTGTTCGGGCTAACTTCAATTGGTGTGCTTTTTGGAGCTACCATATTTGGAGGGCAAATTGGGGAAGCTATTGGCCCCTTGCTGTCGGGGATGATATTCGACACAACCGGTAGCTATCGCATAGCCTTCCTGATATGCGCTGCATTGAGCATTATTGGCCTCTTACTGAGTCTTATGCTGAAAAAGACGGATCTGCGAAAAAGTTATTAAGACACAGTGAACAGTGCCCTCTGTGAGGAACTTGTTTGGATGAGATCATCCGGGTGATACCTCTACAAGTACATATGATCCGCTTATTGTTATGTGAGAGATGTCGTGTTAAAATGAAATTCAGTTATAGCCATTGGGGAATCGGACTCTGCGGTAGGCCAAGCTTTATTAAGGAGGAGGGAAATGTATATTCGCGATATTATGACAACCAACGTGGTTACTATTCCAAGTAATACCAGCATCGCTGATGCCAAGAGAATAATGATGGCGCACAAGTTTGAGCGTTTGCCGGTAGTAGATAAGGGTAAGCTTGTGGGCATAGTTACTTCTCGTGGACTGGATCAGGTTTCACCATCAAAAGCTTCTAGCCTTACTGTCTGGGAGATGGGCTACATTCTGGAGCGAACGGCAGTAAAAGAAATTATGGAGAGGAATGTTATTACAGTTACTCCAGAGGTCACTTCAGAAGAAGCATTGGCACTAGCTCAAAGCAACAAAGTTGGGTCCCTCGTTGTGCTTGAAGATGATAAAGTGGTAGGTATCGTGACCACCAATGACTTTTTCTATAAGATTATAAATCCTATGCTTGGTGTAACCCGAGATGGAGCTCTACTAACCGGGAGCCGCATCGAAGTCATCGGTGGTGGCGAAAGCAAGGCACTGGAAGAAGTAATTTCAACGATAAATAGATTGAAAGTAGGCATCGTTACCATTCACGTTAGAGAACCTGTGGGGGAGCCTCCTCATAAAGACGTCTGCTTGCAGCTGGATAGTGAAGAGGTGAGCCAAGTGATCTCTGCATTAAGGGATAAAGGATATAACGTGAACCAGAGAAAGCGCTTTTATATTAGACCATAGTGAAATTGTGCCTGTGATGGAAGATGTGCTGGATAATAGGGACTTAGCAAACTAGCTTTCAAGATGGTACTGTGCTTTTCCTGATTCGTAAAGATCTCCTCCATAGGTGTCATTTATCACTATACAGGAAAAATCAACTACCTCTATCTGGCGAACGGCTTCAGCTCCGAGGTCCTCATATGCTATTATCCGTGAACTTCTTATGCTCTGGGAGATTAGTGCTCCAGCACCACCTATAGCCCCTAGATAGACAGCTCCATATTGCATCATGGCGTCCTTCACCTCTTTTGCTCTGGGGCCCTTACCTATCATTGTACGCAGTCCTTTTGCTATCAGAAGAGGTGTGTATATATCCATCCGGCCACTGGTGGTGGGGCCAGCAGATCCAATTATCTTACCTGCCTTGGCGGGCGATGGCCCCATATAGTAAACTGTAGCCCCCTGGATGTCGAAGGGAGCGGGTAGCTCATGCGACAACGCTTCAAATATTCTCTTGTGGGCGGCGTCTCGGGCGACGTAAATTATTCCTTCGATTGAGAGCACATCTCCTGCTCTCAATTGTGCGAGAATTTCGCTATCTATGGGGACCTTAATTTTTCTGACCCGATTCATGGCTAATCTCCTGTAGAATAGGTTATATGATGGCCTCTGCCCAGCGGTGACACCAGCATTGCAAATTGACCGCCAGTGGGAGACTGGCAATGTGGCAGGGAAATGTTTCAACGTGTACTGCTAGAGCTGTGATTTTGCCTCCATACCCCATGGTGCCGATGCCAAGACGGTTCACTCTCTCCAGTATATCCCTTTCTAGATTGGCAACCTCTTCATCGGGATTTGGATTACCAACCCTGCGCAACAGCGCTTTCTTGGCCAGCATTACGGTTTTTTCTGCCGTTCCTCCTATGCCAACTCCCACCAAAATGGGGGGGCATGGATTGGCTCCTGCCCTATCGACGCAGTTTACTACAAAATCGATGATGCTTTGGCTCCCCTGCGATGGAGTTAACATTGCCAGACACGACATATTTTCAGAACCGCTTCCTTTGGGCATTACAGTTACTTTGAGCTTGTCCCCGGGTACTATATCGACCCAGATATCAGCGGGAGTGTTATCACCTGTATTTACTCGAGAGGAGAAAGGCTTTTCCACTACGGATTTGCGCAGGTAGCCTTCATCATATCCGCGGCGTACTCCCTCATTTACCGCAATTTCGAGATGTCCGCCTGTTAGATGAACTTCCTGGCCCAATTGTAGCCAGACTATGGGAAAGCCGGTATCTTGACACAGAGGAATTTGTTCTTTGTCTGCGATGGAAACGTTTTGTATTATCCTGTCTAGGGCAACGCGCGCCAGGGGCGATACTTCCATTTCCCTGGCATTCTTAAGAGCTAAAAGAACATCCTCAGACAGATAATAACAAGCCTGCTTGAAGAGCCTGGCTATAACCGTAGTAACATTGTCAAGGGCAATTTCCTTCATTTAACTGCTGAATCTGTTTCACTTGATTCTATGCAGGAAGCAGGTGCTATGAGCCCTACTTTCACCAGAGCATTGGCCTGTGCTTGGGCATTCATTATCGTGGTTTCCGCTCTGCGGCGAAGTTCTCTGGCGTCAACTTTCAGACTGGCAAGACCCTGTTCTTGGGCCTTCATTCCTACGGCTACCGCTTCCTGGATGTAAGCCTCGCTCTCATCCATTCTGGCAATGAGGTTATCCTCGTTTATTCCTCTCTGTCTGGCATATGCTGCCAAGGACTCAGCAGCGGCAATGCACATCTCGTCGGTAATTGCTCTCGCCTGCACATCGATGACTCCACGAAATATTCCAGGAAAGCCCAACGAGTTGTTTACTTGATTGGGGAAATCGGATCTGCCCGTGCCCACTATTCTGGCACCTCCTTCCTTCACT
>CAZVCX010000166.1:0-3280 GCA_964626375.1 uncultured Dehalococcoidales bacterium
TATCGGTAGGCATTGTAGTGCAGTTGGACGCTCTGGTTAAAAGAAAAGTGCAGGCTAACGATTTACTTGAAGGATTTAAGAGCCATCCGGAAGTAGCGAGGGTAATTGAAGGCGGCAAGCTGGTGGAGTATTCTGCACATCTTATACCGGTTTCTGGGATAAATATGATGCCGGAATTGTCCAGAGATGGTTTTCTGGTGGCAGGAGATGCTGCTGCATTGGTACTGGGAACGGGGCTGATACTGGAAGGAGCTAACTTCGCCGTTGCTTCCGGGATAGCTGCAGCTGAGACTGTGATAAAGGCAAAGGAAAAAGGAGATTTTTCCAATGAATCTCTATCCATGTATCGCAGGTTGCTGGAGGATAGCTATGTTCTCAAGGATTTGAGAACGTTCCGAAAGGCGCCACATTTTCTGGAAAATCCTCATATCTATAACCTCTATCCCGAGTTAGCCTGCGACGTGGCACGGCGAGTTTTCATTGGTGACGGTCAACCTAGAAAGACGACGTGGAATAACGTTAGAGAATCCCTCAAAGGGAGAGCGTCGTTGTTACAAATACTCCCTGACCTGTGGCAGGGGAAGGGGGCCATATGAAAATCATTAGCGTTGAAGATAAGCTATCGGTTAATAAATTTGATATTGACAAGGATGTCCATATCAGAATTGCTGATGATATATGCCAGACGTGCAATCATCACGCTTGCATCTATGTTTGTCCCGCCAGTTGTTACAAGTTGAGTGAAGGAGGCATTACGTTCTCTTACGAAGGGTGCTTGGAATGTGGTAGCTGTAATATTGCCTGTGATAAGGGTGCCATTGACTGGACTCTGCCGAGGCCAGGTTTTGGCATATGTTATCAGTATGGCTAAAAAAGGAGTATAAATGAATATCATAGTGTGCGTTAAACAGGTTCTGGACCCGGATATTCCTCCAGCGAAGTTTAGGGTGGATTCTACCAGCAAGAAGGTAGTTCCTCCTGAGGGTATACCACCTGTGATAAATCCATATGATGCCCAGGCCGTTGAGTTGGCATTGAGATTGAAAGAGAAGCATGGGGGCAAGATAAGTGTGTTGACGGTGGGCAGCAACGGTGCAGATAAAGTTGTAAAGCATGCTATCTCGATGGGTGCTGACGAAGGAGTTGTCCTTTCCGATGAAACATTTGAAGGGTCCGATAGTTTTTCGGTGGCCTATATCCTGAGCAAAGCAATAGAGAAGATAGGAGAGTATGATCTCGTGTTATGTGGGCGCCAGGCAGCGGATTGGGATGAGGGACTGGTAGGGTCTGTCCTTGCTGAGAATTTGGGGACATCGCTGGTCACGCTGGCTGAAGATGCCGAGGCTGTTGATGATGGATTGAAAGTTAAGCGCGTGACGCTCGATGGCTATCAGGTATTCATTGTCCCTATGCCGGCAGTAGTCACAGTGAGTAATGAAGTCGGTCAGGCTAGATTGCCATCGGGCTTGGGCATCATATCAGCTGCCCGGCGACAAATTCCCGTTTGGAAGGCTGAAGATATAGAAGTTGATTCTTCTCTGGTTGGCGACGCAGCTGCGCGCCGGAAGCTGTTTGCGTTATCCATTCCGGCAAGAGAGCGCAAGTGTGAAATTATTGAGGGTGAGACGCCAGCTGAGGCGGCAACCAAACTGGCAGAGCGCTTGAAAGAAGCTGGAGCGATATAGATAACGATAAGGAGATGAACTAATGGCTGAAAATAAGGGCGTATTGGTGTGTGGTGAAGTAGTGGGGAGTAAGGTTGCTACAATTACTGCAGAATTGCTGAACGCTGGCAAGAAACTAAAAGATGAGCTGGAGCAACCATTGTTTGCTCTGCTTATCGGGAAGGATATCGAGGAAGGAGCTAAAGAGACCATCAGCCTGGGGGCGGATAAGGCATATACGATTGAAGGGCCTGCTTTTCCCGATGCGCTCCCGGAAATCTATGTGTCATTGATAGCGGCTGCCTGCGAGAAATTGTCGCCATCTGTAATTATTATGGGGCAAACTGATATGGGGCGCGATGTTGCCCCTCGACTGGCTGCAAAACTGAAAACCACGGCTGTTCTGGATTGTGTTGCTCTTGAGGTAGATCCCGATACCAAGGCGCTTTTGCAAACGCGGCCGGCTTATGGAGGTAATGCGACAGCGGTATGGGTGACAGAATCCCAGCCTCAGGTAGCGACGTTGAGACCAAGGTCGGTGACAGCAGCCCAACCTGATATCTCAAGCAAGGGAGAGGTAGAGTCACTTCCTATAACGGTAGATGACTCCGCATTTAAAGGCAAACTGGTGGAAACGGTAAAAGCGGAGGCCGAAGGCATAAAACTTGAAGACGCCAAAGTTATCGTAGCTGGTGGTGGTGGTGTTGGTGATGCCGAGGGATTTGAGCCGCTTAAGAAACTTGCCTCACTCCTTGGTGGCACAATAGGGGTGACGAGGGTCCCCTGTGATGAAGGATGGTTGCCCCTAACTCTGGAAATTGGCCAGACGGGGCGCATTGTGGCACCTGACCTTTACATTGCAGTAGGTATTTCTGGAGCTCCACAGCATATGGCAGGATGTTCCGGATCGAAATGCATAGTGACCATAAATAAAGATCCTGACGCCAATATTTTCAAGGAGTCTAATTTTGGGATTGTGGCGGATTACAAGCAAGCAATACCTGCTTTCATCGAGAAATGCAAGGAGTTGCGATCGTCATAAGGAAGTCTTCTTGTAGTGCATATTAATTCAATGGAAGAACATATCTTCCATTATGGTCTGCGGTCGGGGAAGGAGTATCATCCTAGAGATACTCTTCTGGAAATGGTGAGGGTGCAGCTACAAAACATCTTGGATATTGCTGTTCTGACGAAAAATGGGGAAGAGATAGCTCCTGATGGATTCAGGTTATTTCTGGATGGAACCGCTACGCATGAGATAAGGAACCATGAAGCGCATGCCATACTGGAATTCCCTGATGGATCCAGCATATATGAACCGAGAATAGATTTTATCAGGAAACAAATTGAGAGCTTGCTAAGCGTTGTAGAACTGGAAAGCGTGGGGCAGCCAGTCTTCATTGATGGGTTTAGGCTGAGAAACCTCTCTAACTGGCTTACCTTTGATTATTTCGATAGCAGCGAAATTTTGGAGTACGCAGCATCACGCTGCAACTGTGATTGTGTTTTTTGCTACAACAAAGGCGCTCCATCTTCTCTTGCCCTGAGAAGAATAAAAGAGACTGCTGAAGAGGAATTAAGTGAGATAAAGTCCAGGCTGAGGTATTTGTCTCCCG
>CAZVCX010000167.1:0-3544 GCA_964626375.1 uncultured Dehalococcoidales bacterium
ATGAAAGGCTCAAAATATCTCTGATTTTTCAGAAAACCATATAAAGAAAAACGCTTAATCATTATTATTTAGTATAAATCACACTAGCCCTATCTACTCCAGATAAAATAAACAAGAAATCAGCTTGAATTGCTAGAAGTATATAACCTTTAAAATACAAGAGCGAAAGTCGTGGAAAAAGTTCTACCTATTGATACCTCAGCTCCACCACTACCATCCGGGCAAGGGTTGATTGAACTTTCCCTTGAAATAGCTACATCATGGGCCAGCATCCCCAGCGCTATCAAGCAACAGGGAAGAACTCCTGAAAATAGCAAAGGGGTTCCTGCTCTTACGTTTTCCTTGTTCTCCTTCACTTGCTGCTGCTCGAGTTACACTTGTATTCGAAGAGCAGGGTCTGAACTCTGCTACCCATCCAGTTTTTTATAACCGCCTCTTGCACTATCCAGTGAACGCTCGCCATCTCTGTTCAGGATTTCATACGTTGCCGAAGCGGCGCTGGCGTTGCTGGTATTCCAGCAGCGCCTTCTCTACCTCTTCTTCTCCAAAATCGGGCCATAGCACGGGAGTGAAGTAGAATTCGCTGTAAGCTGCCTGCCAGATGAGGAAATTGCTCAGCCGCATTTCTCCTCCCGTACGTATGATCAAGTCGGGGTCGGGAATGCCACTGGTATAGAGATAATGGCGAAAGCAGGCATTGTCTATCTTCTCAGAGGGAACCCGGTCATCCACAATATTTTTGACCGCTCGCACAATTTCATCGCGTCCGCCGTAATCAAAGGCAAGGCAGAGCGTAAGCCCGGTGTTATTCTTGGTGAGCTCCTTTGCTGCCTCGATCTTCTGTTTCAATCTCCCTGGCAATCTATCCAGCCTCCCCAGGTGCATTAGTTTGACGTTATCTTCATTGAAAGCGCGAATCTCTTTGTCGATCTTACTTGCCAGCAGACAAAACAGACCGGTAACCTCAATTCTGGGGCGGGTCCAGTTCTCGGTGGAGAAAGCGTAGAGGGTCAGATATTTAACTCTTCTGCTGGCAAAAGCACTTACCACTGGCCGTATGTTTTCTCCTCCCGCCTTGTGCCCCACGAGCCGAGGGAGACCGCGCTTTCGTGCCCATCTGCCGTTGCCATCCATGATGATGGCCACATGCTGTGGCATATGATTCAATTCGCTCATCGTAAGGAAGACTCTCCCTGAGGAAAATGCCAGACTTTCTTTAGATGGTGAACTGCGCCCCATTTCAAGACGCGGAGCATTAGCTTGCCGTGCCAGTCAAAGGAAAAATCGGGTGAATTGAGCAAGGATTCTGCCATGTTGTCAGAGCTCAGTATATCAAATATCTTCTCAATCCTGCTGTTGCTCAACCTACCATAGGCCCGCCTGGCACGGCTACCAAGAGCGATTTCCCTTCCCATTCTCGCCCGCCACTCCTTCTGATAACGACAAAGCCGGGCCGCGGAAAGATCATCGCTTTCAAGGGCATCTGTCAGCACCCTGCTGGCTATTCCGGCCCCTATTTGGCCGAAATATATACCACCACCGGTAGTTGGCTTTACCTGACCGGCGGCATCCCCGATTACCAGCATTCTATGCCCACAGGTGCAGGGCAAAATATCCATTGGAATGGGTTTTTGTCTTGGTTCACTCTCCAGTCCCATTATCCTGCCCTGGCAAAAAGAGCTAGCGAGAAATTGCTCCAGATGTACCCTAGCGTGTGAGGAAGAGAGGAGCCCGGCGAGGGCCTTGCCAGGCTTAGTGGGCACCAACCAGGCAAAAAACCCCGGCGCCATTTGCTGATTGAAGTATATTTCAACTCCTTCAATGCCCCTAGCACTGACTTCCACTTGGGCTCCGACAGCAAAGCGTTTGATTTTGCCCAGCCCCATCTTCATGGATAGCCCGGGGCTGAAACCATCGGCCAGCAAGATTGCTCTGGCAGTGAGAATTTTCGGGAAGCTCCTGTGCAAAGCCTCAATTCTTACTCTATCATGTTCTACAGCGATGTCGGTGACCCGAGAAGAAAAAAAGTATCTGGCACCGTGCGACTGTGCCTTTTCGGCTAGGGCCATATCAAGGGAAGCCCGGTCCACTATGTATACCTGAACTCCGTCGCTGTGTAACTTCAAGCATTTCCCCGAAGGAGAGAAGAAACTAGCCCCGTTTACTCTGGCCCGCACCATCTCAGGACCAAGGCTGAAGGACTCGAGACAATCGGCACTGATTATCCCCGTGCAGCATGCACCCATTCCTGCTTCATTTTTCTGCTCGAAAACGGCCACTCTATAGCCAGAAGCGGCCAGCAGGTAGGCCGCTTGGCTACCCGCCGGCCCCGCTCCTACTATTGCAACATCGTAAAACTGTCCCATCAGGGCAATATCTACCTAATTCATTCTGACGATGTTATTATATACAATGTTGTTTGTCCCTGGGATAGCCCTCAAAGCCCCTGGTCGGGGGAACAGGTTATGAAAAACCGGTATAGCGAGATGGGATGGGGTTTGCTCATAGCGGGCATAGGGCTCGTACCCATATCTTATATTATGCTGCGCTCCGTACCGCTGATCTCCCTGGGCATGGCCATGATGGTGTTGGGGGCGGTATGCCTGGTTCTGGGCAGGGCCAGGCCAAAAATATCTCCGGAGATGAGCATGCTTCTCATGGAAACGGGACTGGAGAACCTGAATTCTCTGCTGGAGGAGATGGGGCTAAAATCCAGGGGAATATACCTGCCTTCCCGCCTAGCAGGAGGAAAGCCAAGGGCTCTTATTCCCCTCCACAGTGATCTTCACTTTCCTGCAATAAATAGATCCCTGGAGAGGAGATTGATAGTCTCCTACGGAGAGCTCCCCGGGAATATGGGAATACTGGTAACTACGGCAGGCTCTAACATCATGAGTATGCTGGAGGCAGATGTAGGAACATCATCCGAAGAGATGAGCACCGCGCTTACTACTATCCTGGCAGGTATTCTGGACATCGCTGCCAGTGCAGATATCAGAATTAACGGCAGTAAAGCCGAGGTTGTGGTTTCCCGCCCGCGCCTGAGAAAAAACGAGGCCTACTGGGCAGAGCAAAGCCTGGGTAGCCCCACTGCCTCAATAGCAGCTTCGCTAATAGCAGAAGTTATGAATCAGCCTGTAGTGATAGAGGAGGAAGAGATACAACAGGGCGAAGATCTCATCAGGTTGCGGATACTTCATGCTCAGGAAGAGAAGTGAGAATATATGACAGCTATATAATCACCCTGACGGGCCTTCTTCTGGCCACTGCTGTCGCCTTTGCCTTCGTAGCAGAGAGCCGCCTGGATATCTGCTTTTCCGTCTTTCTCATAGAGGTTCTCATTGTAAACGAGCTGTTCATTCACCTCAACTCCAGAGCAAAGAAAGGGCTGAACGCAGTAAACTACCTGCTCTTTGCAGGTTTCGGCATCATCATAGTGGATAAGATAATTGAAGTAATATGGAAAATCAGCGCACTGGAGATAATCTGGGATATTATCAGAATGAAAGCATCGGAGGTGCTGGAACTATTGTAAGGTGGTGGA
>CAZVCX010000168.1:0-5957 GCA_964626375.1 uncultured Dehalococcoidales bacterium
TAAGGGTGCTCTTTGGTGTAATTAAAGGTAAAGGCAACATCCTCGGCGGTAAAATCTGTACCATCATGCCACTTCACGCCCTCTCTCAATTTGAAAGTATAGGAATTGTCGCTCTCGCTATAATTCCACTCGAGAGCGAGTTGCGGCACAAAGTTCGCGCTGTCCTTCCAGACCAGAGTCTCGAAAATAAAGCTCATGCGGACATACCCGGGTCCGCGAGGGTAATGAGCATAGGGAGAAGGAAATCCCCAGTCTCCTGTGGAATCGGCTATCGCGTAAGAATCAATTTGTGAGCTACGGGGAAGCTCGGCATTGCTGCATGACGGCAATGCCAGCAAAAGAATGGCCAGAATAAAGATCGCCGCTTTGCACAAGTAGCTAAGCTCTCTTTTCTTCATGAGAAGATTTCCTGGCTATCAGCGCATGGCAATTGTTATGCCGTCTCCAGCTAGCTGGTTGAACTCTTGGTTAGAGCAGGACAGGCATATGGGCTTGCCATCTTTTATTCTGGCACGAGGTTCCATTACGTTTTCTCCGCATAACGAGCACCTGACGTTGGGGAAGATGTGGGCATAGGAAGGGATATCAGCTCTGATATTGCTAATGTCAAAAACTCCTTCATCGGGTAGGTCCAGGACTTTGAAGGCTATCTCCGCCCACAGTTTTCTCAGGCGTTTGTTGTCCTCTTCATTTTTGCTATGTTTTACTACTACTCGTTCCCAGAGTTCACTGACTTCTGGCGATCTCTCTACCCTTGTCCTGTCAGCTCTTACCGATATTCTTATGCCTTCTCCCGATCTTTTTGCCAATGTAAATGCGGTTTTGCCGAAATCTTTATAGATGAGAGCATTATTGCCAAAGCTACATCCAGTGACGATTTGAACGCCATCGCTGAAACAGTTGTTTGTCTCTACGATGGCGATCACCTCTTCCATGCCCTTGGATTTTGCCTTCAACTCTTTCATAGCGCGAACAGCAGCTTTTACGCCGAGCGCCGAAAAAGGACAAAAATGTCCATGCAGCATGCCACTTATCCTTAGCAGTTTTCTGAGATTGCTGGCAGCGATGGCTTCTTCAATTTCCTGCCTTGGATTTTCCCAATTTATGTCGTTCAAAGCTGATTGCTCCCTTATTTAATCCTGCAAATATACGTAGTTGCGATAAGTTGCAATACATCGGGGGAAAATATATATGTCTTTTAATGATCCTTCTCTCTGCATTCCTGGCATAGGCCACTCATAACTAGGTGTTTGAAATTGACGTGGAAGCCATATTTTTCCATAAGTGATCTCTCTACGGGCAGGAATAGGTCCTCATCGCACTCTATAGTCTTGCCACATTTGCTACAGACCAGATGATGATGATAACCCTCTTCTGGATGGTGGTAGACTTGATGATCGCTGAGTTCACTTTTATAAACGCATCCAGCATCCTCAAGGATTTCTAGTGTACGGTATATGGTTGACTTGTGGATTCCTGGCATCCTGGCCTGAACGTAGGCAATAATTTTGTCTGCGGTGAAATAAGTGCCGGCATCGTGAATGATGTCCACTATGAGCCTGCGTTGAGGAGTTAGTTTGAGGCCTTTGGCTTTAAGCGTAGTAGAGCAACTCATCGCTATTGCATCCAGATGCAATTGTAAGTTGATAATGTGTTCCCTGTCAAGGGGGAGTATGGTGGCATATTTTCATATTTTGTTCTTACAAAAAGATGTTTTCTTCTTGTTAATCAGGATCCTTTAGCATAAAATCATGGGGCAGTTAGGAAGAAAATTACCGGGAGAAAAAGAAATGCCTAGATTTTTCATGAAGAGCACAAAACGAAAAGTGGGCCTTACTCCTGGGACTCTTGTCCATATCGGAGAGAGAAAAGTTGAAAGGGTAGGTATTAGAATTGTTGATTATGATGAAAAGTTTTTCGAAGAGAAGGAAGTAGAAACAGTTGAGGAGTGCTTTCCTTTTAAAGATAAAGAAACCATGACCTGGATAAACATCGATGGGCTACATGAAGTTGAGTTAATAGAGAAGATCGGAAAGCATTTCGGATTGCATCCCCTTGTACTGGAGGACATCGTTAATACAGACCAGCGTCCAAAGATGGAAGATTTTGGAGATTACCTCTTTGTAGTTTTAAAGACGCTCTATTACGATAAGGAGAGGAGTGAACTGGAATCTGAACAGGTTAGCCTTATATTTGGCACCAGTTTCCTCATTTCTTTTCAAGAGCGTCCGGGAAATGTCTTTGAGCCACTGAAAGATAGAATCAAGAAACGAAAAGGGCGCGTTAGAAAGGCAGGAGCTGACTATCTTGCATATGCCTTGATTGATAGCATAGTCGATAACTATTTTGTGGTTCTGGAACGATTCGGTGAGAGAGTAGAATATGTGGAACAGGAGCTGGCAACCAATCCAACCCAGGATACATTGCAGGTTATCCGCAGTTTCAAGAAGGAAATGATATTCTTGCGAAAGTCAATTTGGCCACTGAGGGAAGTAGTCAATTCATTGGAGCGAGGAGAGTCTCCTCTAATTCAGAGTTCTACGGGCGTATATCTCAGGGATGTTTACGATCATACAGTTCAGATAATAGATGCAGTAGAGAGTTATAAGGACATGCTATCCGGTATGCTTGAAGTTTATCTTTCGAGTATGAGCAATAAAATGAATGAAGTGATGAAGGTGCTGACCGTTTTTGCTGCCATATTCATACCACTTACCTTTGTTGCCGGTGTCTATGGAACTAATTTTAGCTTTATTCCGGAACTTGAGTGGAAGTGGAGTTACTTTGTGTTTTTGTTTGTATTGGTTGTTATTGGTGTCTCTTTGTTGGTTTATTTTAGAAGGAAGAAGTGGTTATGAAATCTTCTCCTCTTTTTAATATGTAGCGCTCTGGAGGCGAAGGTGAAATTGAAAATATTGCTCAGATGGTTTACATGTTAGAGAGAATTTATAGCCTTTCGGGTGGTAGAATTATTCTGACTCATATCAATTGCTTGTCGCGTTTCCATGGCACTCTCGAAAGCATTGATAGGTAGAAGCAGTGTAGGCAAATCGCGATCAAGGGCTTGGGGGCAAAGTGAAATTTTGATAGGGAGGTCTAAAAATGGCAGTTAAACGGGTAGGCGAAGTATATCGTTGTAAGGTCTGCGGAAACGAAGTTGAGGTAACTGGAGTTGGTGGTGGTACTCTGGTATGCTGCGGACAGGATATGGAAAAGGTTAAGGAGGGCGGCCAATCACCGGTCAACTTGCCGGACGTAGATGGTTGAGTAGATCTTTTCATTGGTTTACCTGGAGTGGAGTTGAGAAAGGAGCACCTGGGCTGTCCGGTGCAGGTTGAATTGGCCCGGTGATTTCCGAGCATTATATATCCGCTGACCTGAATGTATCTGGTGCGTACAATGATATTGAGTTCATTTCACGGCGCGGAGAGTGACATAACAGCTGAATTTTCGGCAGTTCACCGTGAAGGAGGTTCGAAATGATGAACTGGGCAACCATAATAGATTGGCTTCAGCTACATGGTTTGCGCATTCTTGTCATAATAATCATCGGCATTGGGCTGTATTTTGGTGTAAACAGGGTCATTCCCGCAATTTTGCGGCGCAACGTTATCAGGACTAAAGGAGAAAGCAAGGATGGCGTGCAAAGAAGGATAGATACTCTGGGACAGGTTTTCACAGGTACAGCAAAATTCATTATCATCGCAATAGTTGCTTTCATGATGTTATCCGAGGTGGATATAGATATCAGGCCGATACTGGCCAGTCTGGGAATCGCTGGCATAGCGGTGGGCTTTGGTGCTCAGTACCTGGTTAGAGATTTAATCGCTGGTTTCTTCATTATAATGGAAAACCAGTATCGCGTTGGAGATGTGGCCAAAATTGCGAACATAGCGGGCCTTGTGGAGAGCATAGGTCTCCGAAAGACGGTCTTGCGAGATCTCGATGGCATTGTTCACCACGTGCCGAATGGAGAGATAAGGGTGGCCAGCAATTACTCTCGACATTTCTCCCGCGTTAACCTCGATGTCTCTGTGGCTTATGGCACCAATCTAAACCATGCTATAGAAGTTATAAATCGCGTAGGACATGAGCTGGCGGTAGATGAAAACTGGAGCTCTCTCATTAAGACCGAACCTCAGGTGCTCAGGGTCAATAATCTGGGGGATTCAGGAATAGACATCAAGGTGTTGGGTGAAGTTAAGCCCCTGCAGCAATGGGCAGTAGCGGGAGAGCTGAGAAAGAGGATTAAAGAAGCATTCGATGAGGAGAATATTGAAATTCCCTGGCCTCATACCAAAGTATATTTTGGCAATGAACCGGAGAGCCATGGAGGCAACCCGTAAATATTATTTTGCTCCTATCGAGCAAGTTTAACCATGAAGCGCGGTCTCTATGCGGGATCGACGTCATCGCATAGCCATTTGCGCATCTCTTAAAATTGATTTATTTATCGTGGACCATTTAGCATCTGGCCAGAAAGAGACGGTTTGGTAAAAATTTGCTTGCGTAGAGAGGTGGAGCTATCATGCCTTCTGGTATTTCCTCGAATTGCTTATTGCCCGTATCAGGCTACCCGCTGCTCCCACAATGAATGCGGAGGGACAGATGAAGATGGCGATGATGAAGCAGACGATGGATAGGGCCTCTGCCGGGTGTTTTAGTGCGGCGGAGTTGCTGGTAGCTATCGCTAGAGCGTAGAAGGCGTTGTGCAGTAGAACGAAGACAAAAAAGCCCACTATGGCCGCTGCTGTGAGAACCATGAATCGCTTAGTCTTTCTCCATGTGCGCACCGCGGCAGGAGCACCAGTGCAATGGTCGCCAGAAAGCAGAGAATGATGCCGGTAACGTTATCGCTGATGCCCACTACGACACCGGCAGCCAGCAGGCATCCAGCCATACCCAGCAGAATGAGCGTTTCCTTTTTCTTTCTGCTGCCCTCAGGGCTGTTTTCAAAGGTGAAGAGGCCCTTCAGATATCTGCCTGTACTTGAATAGATCTTTCTCATTGGATGTGCTTCTGCTGTCTTGCGCCTTATACAGCAGTTCTCATCTTCTGTGGGGCGGCACATAACGATTGTGCCACAGGTGCTCTGTGATGGCTTGCGATAAACTTATTTGCCCCATGATAGCATGATCTCTATGGAATTAAAATTATCGTGTTGTCACTGGCTGAAAAGGGGAGATTAAGATTGGGCTCTGGAGTAAGTCCATATGTTTTTGGCTTACCAGCTGTGGCTTATGGCTTCCTCGGAGCAAACGGTATGGCAATTTGCCTCATGGTTTTCGTTGCAAGATTGCAATCCTGGACATAGCAACGCCAGTTGTTTCCTTGCTGTTTCCTTTATCACGGCTTTGTGCTGGCCGTTAGTATCTTCGGCTAAAACGAAAATTTCTACAGGGCAGACCTGAACGCATTTTCCACAGCCATTGCACTTGCCGGTGTCGATGGTAATGAAATAGTTTCCCGTACCGTCGGTATACCCGTACTGTACTTTTGTATTCTCCAGCTTTCCTCCCTGAAATCGCTCCCGAGCAAATAGAGACGCTCCCAGAGCTCCAATTATCTGGGGATCTTCGCAGAGCAGTGGCTCCAGCCCTGTCATTTCCGTTAGCTTGGCTACCATGCCTCTATTTTTGGCAATGCCCCCGGTAATACTGAAGTCCTTTTCTAAGGAGACTCGCTTCAAGAGGTCAAAGCTACGAGCGGCTACCGCCCTGTGCAGGCCCGCGAGAATGTTGCTCTTTGGCGTACCTTTCTTGAGATAAGCGATGGCCTCTGATTTGGCAAAGACAGCGCAGATGGTATTGAAGGGAGTCACTGTCTTCGCTTTCAAAGATAGATCCCCTATCTCTGTTAAGGGTACATTCAATACTTCAGCTATCATCTCGAAGAATCTTCCCGTGCCGCCGGCACATTTGTCGTTCATGACAAAATTGGTTACTTTCCCATTGCCA
>CAZVCX010000169.1:0-5699 GCA_964626375.1 uncultured Dehalococcoidales bacterium
GATCCATATATTTTTTTATCTTTTCTCGAGCTCCAGGAGCATAAACTACGCCATCAGCGCCATACACTTTCACAGCTGTAGTCTCAATTTTCTCCCATATAGAAGCGTTGTGGGCATAGATAAACTTGTTCTCCGCAGGTTTCTCCACTGCTTTCATAACCGCCCTCGCCAGGTCAACAGCTCCGGCACCTCCCTCCTGCCATGCGTCATGGACCACAGCAGCCTCGGCTCCGGCGGCTAAAGCCGCCTGACGGGCTAAATTCAGCTCGCCTTCTGTATCCGCAGGAAACCTATTGATGGCCACCACAGCCGGAACGCCAAATGTCTTAACTATCTTTATGTGAGCTGCCAGATTCTGACAACCATCTTCTACAGCATCCAAATTTTCCCGCTCCGCTATATCCCTAACAGCCTCATACGGCTTCCCTGGGCGCAGATGAAAGGCACCACCATGCTGTTTAAGAGCCCGTATTGAAGCGACGATTACAGCACAATCTACCTTAATCGAACTCTGGCGGACTTTGACATTCATCAATTTCTCAAAGCCGCAATCTGTTCCAAAACCACTCTCGCTAACTACGTAATCACAAAGATGCAATCCCAGCAAATCAGCCAGTATTGAGTTATTCCCATGAGCCACATTGGCAAAGGGAAAACCATGACACAATATAGGGTGGTGCTCCGTAGATTGCACCAGATTTGGTTTAATGGCATCCACCATTAACGCAGTCATAGCGCCAGCGACCTTCATATCTTCGCAGGTTACCGGCTTGCCCTCATTATTAAAGCCGATAACCGTTTCAGCAAACCTGCTCCTCAAATCAGCCAGATCTACAGACAGGCTGTGGATAGCTGCCACTTCGGTAGCAGCGGTAATAGCATAACTGCCTTCTCGAGAGAAGGTTTTGCTTTTTGCTCCGGCGCTGAGGACAATATGACGCAGCGCTCGATCGTTCACATCAACGCACCGAGGCCAACTAATGCTAAGAGGATCAATATTCAGATGATTGCCAAAAAATATGCTGTTATCTATAGCTGCAGCACATAGATTCTGGGTTACTTCAGCGGCAGCGATATCACCGGTAAAATGCAAATTGATTTTCTCCATGGGCAGCATCTGAGAGTAACCACCACCACAACCACTACCTTTGATGCCAAAATTAGGCCCCTTTGAGGGTTCCCTCAGAGTGTTACAAGCGTTCAGGCCAAGCCTGACCAGCGCTTGCCCCAAACCAATGCTAGTAACTGTCTTCCCTTCTCCCAGAGGAGTAGGAGTCATACCGGTAACCGAGATAAATTTACCACAGGGTCTGCCTCGCTTTCGCTGAAGCACTTTTTCATAGTCAATCTTAGCCATGAATTTGCCATAAAGCTCTATCTCATCATCCCGTACGCCAATTTTTTCAGCAATGTCCGCTATGGGCAAAAGATTGGTTCTCTGTGCTATCTCAATATTACTGGGTATTTGCATATGTCCTCGCTGCTTTTATCACGTTATAAGAAAGCATAGCCACCGTCATGGGGCCAACTCCACCAGGAACGGGCGTTATCGCCTCCACCCTATCCTTGATGTCCTCAAAAGACACGTCGCCTATCAGTCGATGACCGTTTTTCGCTGTAGGATCTTCTTGACGGTTGGTACCAACATCCACGACTACTGCCTCCGACTTAACCATGTCGGCAATTATAAATCCCGGGCTACCAACGGCAACTACCAGAATATCCGCTTGCCTAGTTATGGAAGCAAGATTCCTGGTCATAGTATCACACATGGTAACCACGTTAGTTTCCATTCCCCTCTGCGTCAGCATGGCCGCCAGAGGCTTCCCTACAATATTACTGCGTCCACAGATAACAATGTGCATGCCATCAAATGAATAGCCGCTCCGCGTCAGGAGTTGCAAAATACCATGCGGAGTACATGGCAATAAATAAGGATCACCGCACACCAATCTGCCCATATTGAGAGGATGGAGCGCATCCACATCTTTTTCCGGAGATATCTGCTGAGTTATCTTCACCTCGGATATATGCTTGGGCAGAGGCAATTGTACCAAGACACCATGGAATTTTTCGTCTTCATTAAGCTTATCGATAACTTGCAGGACTTCTTCTTCAGAAACATCCAGCGGCAAGTGCACTGTTTCTTCGTAAATGCCTACCCTCTGACAGGCTGAAGCTTTTCTGCCCACATATACCCGCGATGCTGGATCTTCTCCTACCAGCACGACCCCCAGGCCAGGAACTATGCCTTCACCCTTCAGACATCTCGTTTCTGCTTCCAGTTCAGCATAGATTTCCTCAGCTATCTTATTGCCATCAATTATCCTAGCCATCGCCGGCCTGCTCTAGCTCAAAGCTATATCTCATCTTTGCTCTTGGACCATCACAAAAACCCCATTCGTTATCGCTTCATGTTAACTTTATTTATTCCGCCAATATAACCCTTGCATCAACGGCCACGGCTCTATCTTCGTAAGCAAATACGGGATTGAGATCAAGCTCCTTGACTTGAGGATTTTTCTCAACGAACTGGGAAATTTTAATTATCATATCTTCCAATGCAGAGATGTCGACCGCCGCTCTGCCCCGATAACCCTGTAATACAGGATATCCCTTTATCTCTCTAATCATTTCAGCGGCATCCTTCTGAGTAACGGGAACTACTCTGAAAGAAACATCTTTTAAAACCTCGACCATTATGCCACCGAGACCAAACATAAGCACGGGACCAAACTGTGGATCCTGGTTCATTCCTACTATTACTTCCACTCCCGGAGGCACCATCTTCTGCACCGAAATGCCCTGAATGCTAGCTCTGGGATATTTCCCCCTCACAGAGGACATAATTTCAGAATAAGCTTTCCCCGCCTGATTAACATTGTACAACCCCAATTTTACACCACCGACATCGCTTTTGTGAGCAACATCTGCTGAATTAATTTTGAAAACTACGGGAAACCCTATGTCCTTACTGATAGCAATGGCCTCTTTCTTGCTTCGAGCCAGCCTGGCCTCAACAACAGGTATTCCCGCCGCTACTAAAAACTGCTTGGACTCGACCTCGGCCAACAACCTGGGGCTGCTTGAATTTTCGCACTCTTTCATGAAATATCTCCTGTCATAGTATATATAACTTTAACGAGTGCACATTATAAACCATTTGGAGCGATCTAGCCTATCCTGAGAAAATCTCTCTCCAGCTGATGCAAACTCATCTGAATTATCGTTGGCCTGCCATGGGGACAGGTACGAGGATGCTCGGTCTCCTCCAGTTGTTTCAACAGCATTTTCATTTCATCATCGCTCAACCGCTGCCCCGCCTTTATAGCCCCATGACAAGCCAGAGACATCGCTACTTTCTCCTCCCAATGAGCAACTTTTCCACCTTCGATAATGCCATCCAGCACAGCCCTCATCACGCCAGCAATATCTTCATCCTTAACCATCACGGGCACGCTGTGCACCAGATAGCTCCCTCCTCCAAAATCTTCAACAGTAAAACCGAACGGGGCCAGCTTGCTCATGTTGTCTTTCAGAGTCTGGCTATCACCAGGACCAAGTTCCAGCATCAAAGGTTGAAGCAAACCCTGCACTTCAACTTCACTTCGCGCCCGCTGTACCAGAATTTTATCATAGCGTATACGTTCATGTGCAGCGTGCTGGTCTATAACATATAAACCGTCGGGACCTTCTGCAATGATATAAGTGTTGGCTACCTGACCAAGCACCCGCAGTACAGGCAACTTGAAAGGGAGTAGAGGCGCAGTAAAAGTAACTTCATTATCTCTCACTTGGAGATTTTGCCACTGTCGGTGAACATCCTGAGCAGGCATGGAATCTATGGAGTCATAGCTGACTACAGGAGATCCACTAAGCGCCTCTTTCACCGCCTTCTCTACAGAAGCAAAAACTGCCTGTTCATAACGAAACCTTACCTGCATCTTAGCAGGATGCACGTTGATATCAACTTCGCGATGGGGCAGCATTATATTGAGCACTGATACAGGATGCTTTCCTCCAATTAATAAACTATGATATGCTTGCTCGGTCGCTCGCGATAACAGAGGGCTCTGAACCCAGCGCCGGTTGACAAAGAAACTAAGATAACTGCGATTGGAACGAGTAAGAGAAAGCGAACTAGTAGCGCCAGTAACGCAAACCGCTGCCTCCTCCACTTTCACTTCCAGCATCTTACGAGCCACTTCCAATCCATATACCTTGCTTATTGCTGAAAATAGAGAACCATCTCCTGCCGTTTGCAGGCTAATGTGTCCATCGATAAACAAACCGAATTGAATCTCAGGAAAGCCCAGCGCGTACTGCCCGACCAGATGAAGAATACGGTTACTCTCCGTATTTGGAGTTCGAAGAAACTTGAGCCTGGCAGGAAAGTTGTGAAATAGCCGGTGAATCTCTATAGTTGTTCCCCGAGAACGACTATGCTTTTCCCGATGAATCACAGTCCCCCCTCGCAATTTGATAACGCTACTCGTGCTTTCCTCTGAAACCCTGCTGCAAAGTTCAATTTCCGAGACGGCAGCTATACTGGGCAACGCTTCACCTCGAAATCCCAGACTGGAGACTTCTTCCAGATCATCCAGTCTGCTTATTTTGCTGGTAGCATATCTGCTAAAGGCCAGTTCCAGCTCCGCTGATGGTATACCTTCACCATCATCACTCACCCTTATCAACTCTATTCCCCCAGCACGTATATCTATCCTGATATGATGAGAAGCGGCATCGAGGGAATTATCTAGCAATTCCTTAACAACCGAAGATGGCCTCTCAATAACTTCACCGGCAGCAATTTGGGAGGTTACCTCCGATGTCAAAACTTTTATAGGCATTTGAATTCCTATTTTACACGCTTTTAAGCATTATTTGTTACCGGATCCAAACTAATTCACTGTCTCTTTAAGCAAAAATATTTGCATATACTTCACTTTCTTATATTTACCTTTTATTGCCATTTTTTAGTCTTTCTTCTGCTATAGATGAACTGGTCTGCCGTAACTACAACATGCTATACTAACAAAGCGGTATCCGCTGTCCATTGTACAACAATAGTCCCGACGTTATTTGTCCCCCTTACAAGGAGGTAGGCAGATGTATATAGAGAGTCCCAGGTATACAGAGCGCTTTGGCTCAGTCAGAATGAATCACCCACAAACAGTGGTAGCGCTGGATTCAGGAATGAAGAGTGAGCTGCCCCCATATGGTGCCATGGGAGTAATGAAGATAGACGAGGAAACGATAAAACACTTTGAGAATAAGATGGCCATCGTTATTCCTATCAAGGACGAGAAACTCAAACTCTTCGAGGGAGTAATTAGTGGTGTACCGCATGACTGTATGATAATAACGGTATCCAACAGCCAGATAGAAAAGATCGACAGATTCAGAATGGAAGGAGACGCTCTAAACCAAATTTGTCGCTACACCTCTCGAGAAGCACTGATCATCCATCAAAAAGATCCCGCTATTTCAGAAGCTCTGGCAGAAGCTGGCTACGAAGACTTGCTCGGCGAAGATGGGCTGGTGCGCGATGGCAAGTGCGCAGCCATGATGATAGGAATGCTCATGGCCAAAGTGGCAGGCAAAGAATATGTTGGCTTTGTCGATGCCGATAATTATTTCCCTGGTGCGATACTGGAGTACGTTCGGAATTATGCTGCAGGTTTTAGCATGGCCAAGTC
>CAZVCX010000170.1:0-3382 GCA_964626375.1 uncultured Dehalococcoidales bacterium
AGAAGGATGGACTCGCATCATCCACCGAATTTGTGTTTACATATCAGCAGTTGTTCTGGCGCTATACTTCATATCTTACCGTCAGAGTTGCCTGGCATATTTAAAGGAGGCTTTTACCTGGACAAAGGCAGACTTTGGATGGGTAAGAGCAGCAGTTGATTATTACCTTGGCGGAGATGAAAGCAAAATGCCTCCCCAGGGGCACATAAATCCCGGCCAAAAGATTTGGGAACTCATAACCATTGTCTGTGGAGTGCTTTTCGTCATAACCGGGGCCATAATGACCTTTGCCAAAGGATTTGTAGCCCCTGCCATTTTTCAATGGAGCCTTTTTATCCACGATATCGCCTTCATAATCGGGGGTGCCATGTTGATAGTACACATCGTGCTGGGTGCAATTCACCCGAGGATGCATGAGTCCCTTCGCTCTATGGTAACTGGAAAGATATCAGTGGAATATGCCAAGAGCCATTACGGCAAGTGGTACGAAGAGATAGCGGAGAAGCAATCTTAAATTGACTGTACAGGCTGACAGCCAGGTACTGGAACAGCTACCGCAGTGGCAGGAAAAGGCGCCGCGTTATATAGGGCTTCATCGCGATCTGCTACAACTCAAGGCGAGCTCTTCCTTCCTGCCCACGTTGGAAGAGCATATCGCTGCGATCGCAGCGGCGTTGCGCTCTGAGATCGATATACCACCTGTACTTCGGTTTAATGATTTGCTGCCCATCTGGCCAGAGCTAGAAAATCTATTTCATGAAGCGGTTACCGTCATCTGCGCCCACCTGACAAATAGTCCTTCTGATGCCTCGGCCCTGAGGCAATTCTCCAACCAGTCATCGCTTATAAAGAGCACAGCGGAAAGATGGTATAACAATCATTTCTCGGACAAGGAACCTATAGAACCAAACATTCACCCGGGAATACTATCTCTATGCTTTAAAGCTGCCTTCCATCCAGTGCTAGTCAGATATGCCGAAGTACTAACGCCGCTGATAAAACAGCAAAGATGGCGAAAGAATATATGCCCTGTATGTGGAGGCATGCCAGATTTCGCCTTCCTTGAGCGAGAAGTTGGCGCCCGCTGGTTAATGTGCTCCCGTTGCGATGCTGAATGGGTATTTTCTCGCCTCGAATGTCCTTTTTGCCGGACTCGAGACCAGAACGCTTTATCCTATTCCACCGACGATAAACAGTTATACCGCCTTTATACCTGCGACCATTGCAGAAACTATATCAAAGCCATAGACCTCCGCCACACCGAGAACGATGTGCTCCTTCCACTGGAGCGCATCCTTACGCTCGACATGGACAGGCAGGCAATAAAAGCAGGATATTCTCAGGAATCGACAACTTTTGGTTCTCCCGAGGACTCCTGAATACAAAAAACTCTATATGTGACCTTGATATATTTTCTTTCCGCCATTACGCCCCAGAAATGGGAATTAAGAGCCAGTAACTCTCAAATTTTTTATATAATTCAAGCAATTTAATATTAGCGAGGCAACAACGCAAATATGATACCGGCATTTTCTATGTTCGTTTCCTGCATTCCAGCGATTCTCTGTCGCTGCGCATGTGAGGCTAAACCTCTCACGACATCAATAGAGCATGCATTTCTACCAGAAGACATATAGGGTATATAATAATTCTACATATAGAGGCTCTCTGATTTTATTCTCTATTCGCTGAGAACAGGCTGGCGATTCTGTTAATCAGAATAAACGGAGGTGCAAAATGGGCAAAGGGAAAGAATTTTCAGAAGAAAGCCGACTTACAAAAAGCGAGAACATGAGTCTGGAAGAGGTACAACTGGCTGAACAATTATACAATAGTGCAGGTCTCGATCCAGTAGTGGAAGCGGGATTGAAAGACTACGGGAAGCGCCTTCAACAAGAGGATAAAGTAATTACCAAGGTTCTTGGCCCGCGAGGGAGTGACATAAAAGGCTATGGTGAAGCCGTGGCCAAGAGAGTTGCCTTCGCAATATATGCTTTATTAAATAAGCAGTACGGCGGAAAGGTTGGAGATCTAAGATCATACATTATGACGCTGGAAGAGGAGCGCGATCGGGCAAACGCGAGATATGACGAACTTATGGGAAGAGTGGTTGGGATACTGGGAGAAGAGTACAGGGAGCTAAGAACCGATTCCAAAGCATTCATGGAAAAGCTAACTACAATGCTGGGAGAAGACATCAAGGAATCGAGGATCGATTCCAAAGCGCTCGCAGAGAAATTAGCTGATATAGATGGTCTGAGAGAAGAAATAATCATTCTGCGCAAGGAAAAGGTAGAACTGAAGGAAAGACACGAATTCCAATTAATGGCGCTGAGAAAAGAGCACAGCGAGGAGTTGCAGAATTTCAGGTCACAAATAGAGGGACTTGATGCAAAGATAGAAGACCTGACATCGGAGAAGGAAGCTTTAGCCGACGACCTGATACAGTTAAGAGAGGACTATAACCGGTTGAAAGCAGCAGCAATAACTCTGGAAGATTCTATTCCCTGCGAAGAGATAGGAAGAGAGATAGCACAGGAGCAATTCACTTTTTTGATCAAGGATTCCAAAGTCCCACGCACACTAATAAAGGGCGCAGAGAAACTTATCGACTTCAGGAAATATCTAGGGCTAGCGGCAACTAAAGGCGCTGAGGAAGCAGCCCGGCGATCTAGTGAGAGATTATACGATGCCCTGAGTGAATAATTGGTATCAGCTTAAATGCCAGTTAGAGGTCAAATTTTCCCGGATCGTCGATCACATCATCTTCAAGAGATATCCTCATAATCTCCATGGAATTGAGTTGCCTGGCGATGCGTTAACCCTGTTCCTGCCCAACATGTGTTCAAAACCTCAGGTATTTCTGATAGAGCAATAACCCTGCAATTTTCCCATTGAAAATTTGTACGGGGGATTGAAAAGAGTGCAAACTACGAGATATACTTAAATACCTTATCAACCAAAGGAGGGGTTCATGTTCATACGCGATGTGATGAAGGCCGATGTTGTTACCATAACCAGCGATACCAGCATATACGATGCTCGTGAAGCCATGCGCTCACATAGAATTGAACGCTTGCCCGTAGTTGATAACGGCAAACTGGTAGGCATATTTACCAAACACGAAGTGTTGAAGGCTTTGCCTCCGCCGGGAATGGCCCGCAGCATCTGGGAATACTCACTGATTTTACACAAAACGCAGGTAGCAAATATCATGAAAACTCCTGTAATTACGGCTGATCCCGACATGCCTGTGGAGGACGCAGTAGCCCTGGCTCAGCAGAAGAAAATCGGGTGTCTTGTCATTGTAAAGGACAACATTGTAGCAGGCATTGTTACCACCAACGACTTCTTTTATAAAATCCTTAACCCTTTACTTGGT
>CAZVCX010000171.1:0-3346 GCA_964626375.1 uncultured Dehalococcoidales bacterium
ACGTGATAGCTTCTCAGGTGGATATTCACGCTCGTAATGGCGGTATAGTCCCTGAAGTTGCCTCGAGACAACACCTGCTTGCTATCACGTTAGACATAATGCTAGTGCCATTATCAACCACTGCAGCTGCAGTTTCATCGCACGAAGTTTCAATTCCCAAAACTTTCATCAGCTATTCCTCTGCCTTTTTACGATCGCCTTTGCATAATTATCAACAACACTCTAAACCACAACGCCACTCAAATCGCCAAACAATATTTTTCTGAAGGAAACTACCAGAACGGCAAAATACCATCTGGTTAAGAGGGAAAATTGAAATCCATTGCTCAGCAGTATGCAAAAGCTAATTTTAGCCAAATTAAAGGGAGAAAACAATTGGTGCAACAAAAAATGAGAAAAGACCAACTACATAGTTGATTTTTGGAGTGCAATTTGCTACAGTACGGGAAGTTTTTGTCCTCAGCGAAGTATATATTAAGGAAAAGGAGGTATTATTTATGGCAGAAGACAAAGGCATGCTTTCCATGATGGACGAGAAGCGCGTATTCCCGCCCTCAAAGGAAACGAGCGAAAAAGCCTATATCAAAAGCATGGATGAGTACAAGAAACTCTACGAGAAATCCGTTAAAGACCCTGAGAAGTTTTGGGGAGAGTTGGGAGAGCAGCTCGATTGGTACAAGAAATGGGATAAGGTGGTGGTAAACGATTTTGTCAACGCCCATCACGAATGGTTTGTTGGCGGCAAACTCAACGTTTCCTACAATTGTGTTGACCGCCACCTCAATACCTGGCGGAGAAACAAGGCAGCTCTCATTTGGGAAGGTGAACCAGAGGGAGAGAGCAAAACCTATACTTACCAAGAGCTTTATTACGAAGTAACCAGATTCGCCAACGTGCTGAAGAAGCACGGAATCAAAAAGGGAGATCGCGTCTCTATCTACTTGCCCATGATACCCGAGTTGCCCATTTCCATGCTCGCTTGCGCCAGGATAGGAGCCATTCACTCCGGAGTCTTCGGAGGGTTCAGCTCTGAAGCGCTCCGCGACAGGATACAGGACTGCGAGTCAACTCTGCTAATCTGTTGCGATGGCTACTACCGCAACGGCAAAGTCATCAACAGCAAGGAGAGCGCTGATGCTGCTCTGGAGGCCTGCCCCAATATCAAAACTACCGTTGTGGTAAAGAGAACCGGCAACAACGTTACCATGAAAGAGGGCCGCGACATCTGGTGGGCAGATGAGATGTTAGCTGACGACATCTTTCCAGCGTGCAAACCTGAAGTAATGGACGCAGAAGACCCCTTGTTCATCCTCTATACCAGCGGCAGCACGGGTAAGCCCAAGGGTGTGCTCCACACACAGGCCGGATACCTTTTATATTGCATGCAAACCTTCAAATGGATATTCGATTATAAGGAAGAAGACACTTACTGGTGCACAGCAGATATCGGCTGGGTAACTGGACATAGCTACATCTTATACGGACCGCTGGCATTCGGCGCTACAAGTTTACTTTACGAAGGCGTGCCTACTTTTCCTCAACCGGACAGGTTCTGGGAAATCGTGGAGAAGTACAAAGTAAATATCTTTTACACTGCCCCCACAGCTCTACGAGCCCTAATGCGCGAAGCTGACGAATGGCCCAAGAAGAGAGACCTGTCTTCACTGCGCATTCTGGGCACCGTAGGTGAACCCATAAATCCAGAAGCATGGATGTGGTATCACGATGTCATAGGCGCAGGGCGCTGTCCTATCGTAGATACGTGGTGGCAAACGGAGACCGGTGGCATTCTGATCTCTCCCCTGCCAGGCGCCATACCTACCAAACCAGGATCAGCCACTATGCCGTTTTTTGGCGTTGAGCCACATATAATAAGAGAGGATGGCTCGCCAGTTGATACCAACGAAGGTGGCTATCTGGTCATCAAGCAACCCTGGCCAGGGCTGATGCGCAAAGTTTACGGTGACCCTGAAAGATTTAAAAACACATACTTTACCCAGTTCCCCGGAGTATATACCACGGGCGATGGCGCCAGGAGAGATGAGGATGGATACTACTGGTTGATGGGTCGCATTGACGATGTCATCAACGTATCGGGCCACCGCATCGGAACGGCTGAGGTTGAAAGCGCACTGGTATCCTATAGCAGCGTCGCTGAAGCAGCCGTAGTCGGCATGCCACATGACCTCAAAGGGCAGGGAATATATGCCTTCGTTACCCTCAAGTCTGGAGTTGCCAAAGATGAAAGCTTGAAAAAGAGCCTCGTTGCTCACGTGCGCAAAGAAATTGGGCCTATTGCTTCTCCTGATAAAATCCAGTTCGCCGATGGCCTGCCGAAAACTCGAAGCGGCAAGATTATGAGGAGGATCCTAACGAAGATAGCTGCAGGTGATGTGAATAATCTGGGAGATACTTCCACGCTGGCCGATCCAAGTGTCGTAGGTGACCTAGTAAACGGGAGAGTAGAATAAATCGCTAGATTGTAAAGATTACAGTAGTAGTGCCAGGCATTTCAGTTACCTGGCACTACTAACTTATCGCCATCATTATAAAATCTAAAGAAAGGAGGAGAGGTTTTCATGGCAGAAGAAGTCAAGTGGGGTAATCCTGGAGCTCTAGGGCTCGCAGGATTTGGTTTCAACACCGTTTTGCTACAAATTCATAACGTAGGTGCGATGCCGAACGTAGAACCGCTGCTGTATGGATTCTTCTGGGGCGGGTTGCTTCAAATTATCGCCGGCATAATCGATGGGCGTAGAGGTGATACCTTCGGGCTAACAGCCTTCACAGCCTACGGAGCATTCTGGATAGGACTGAGTTTCATGTTCCTCATGGAATGGCTGGGCGTTGTTACGCTATCAAACGCGGGCTTGGGCTGGACATTCGTCCTCTGGGGCATATTTACCCTCTACATGACCATCGGAACTTTCAAGATTTCCAATGCACACATTTTCATATTTGCTTCACTGGTGATACTATTCTGGTTGCTCGCAGCCCATATGTTCTTTGGCCTTCCGGCCATAGTGCCCGGCATTGAAGGGCTCTTCTGTGGCATATCTGCCATCTATGTGTCAGCTGCCGTAATCATGAATGCCATGTACGGCAGATGGGTTATACCCATTGGTCTACGCAATTAGACAGACATCCTGTGCAGGAGGTCCTGAAGGACCTCCTGCCACTTATTTCCTTTTCTATTAAAATCTAGCCTGACCTGGCGTGAACCAACCCTGACAAACTCCCTATAACTACATCCATTCAAAAACGACGAGTTCAGGCTCCTGCCAAGAGACAATTCCAATACCAGATGCTTCCCCTGAAAACAGATTGACTGTATCCCTGCTCCAGC
>CAZVCX010000172.1:0-4722 GCA_964626375.1 uncultured Dehalococcoidales bacterium
GTTGCTAGAAATGGCAATGCCTCCCATTACGGCGATACCGATCCTGGCCGAGCGGTGCCAGGGGGACCGGAAGATAGCCAGCCAGTTCGTCGTTGCCAGCTTCATATTTTCTCTAATATCAATTCCGGCATTCATATATGTCTTCAGCAGATTTTTCCCTGTGCCTTTGGGATAGAACCGTTTTGTTTTATCAGCTGGGAGAGATATAGATGCAACCGGCGCTGAGCGCTTCCCCGGCAACCGGGAAGATAGTGCAATGCCGTTCTCTCGTACTGAAGCGATATGATGTCTGTATGCTTAGAAGCTCCCTGCGCCGTGCAGCTCATTTTCGGGGAGAACAAGTCAATTTGATATTTCCATAGCCGCTATGTTATATTCAGGCAGTATTTTTCCGACCTGCACACCTAAGCTTCTGGAGTATGGTGTTCAGGCGTAAGGCATGTGCCTTGAGGGTGTTGCTAGAAATGGCAATGCCTCCCATTATGGAAAGGAGGAATTATGATTTTTGCTATGAGCAGGCGCTTTCATAAAACGAAGCGCCTTTTATTTTTGCTCCATCGTTTCTGATGCCATTCTTTTCCGGGCTTTTAACTTCCTTGCTGTAGGTGTCGTGGTTATCTGGAAAAGAGAGCGCTCGTATTTCTATATAAAGGGGTAGTGATGAATAAGATAAAGGTTTCAATTATTGCCGTTGTGGCGGCTCTATTGCTGATCGTAATAAGCGCCCCGGGTTGTTCTTCTCAGCCGCAGGGAGCTGAGTCGATAATGGTTTACAGCGGTGCGGGCATGAGGAAGCCCATGGATGAAATCGGTCTAGCATTTCAGGAAAAGTATGACACCCAGGTTACCTATAACTATGCCGGTTCAAATGCTCTCTTGAGCCAGATGGAACTTACCAAAGTGGGTGATGCTTATATGCCAGGTGAGACCATGTACATCGAGATTGCCACGGAAAAGGGCTGGGTGGATTACCAGCAACTCGTTTGCTACCATATACCTGTTATCACTGTGCCGAAGGGGAATCCCTCCAATATTACCTGTCTGGAGGATTTGGCTAATCCCGGCGTCAAATTGATTTGGGGCGACCCTGATGTTGCGGCAATTGGCAAGACAGGCAAGAAAATACTCAAGAACAACGGCATTTATGAAGAGGTCTGGGCGAATGTTGTCGCCACGCTGCCTACCATGAACGAGGTCATGATGCAGATAGCTATGGGGCAGGCCGACGCATCTATAAACTGGTGGGACACCGTCAAAGCTGTTGAGGACATCGAAGTCGTAGAAATTCCTAAAGAACAAAATGACATCAAGGTTATACCCATAGGAGTAACAACATTTACCGAATATCCGGAGACGGCCAAAACATTCGTCGATTTCTGTGCTTCCGATGAGGGCAAGGCGATTTTTGAGAAGCATGGCTTCATTACTTATCCCAACCCGAAATATGAGAGTTAATGACAGTATTAATCGGCAAGAGTGCGTCTTCTGGAGGGATGGCTAACAGGTGGCCCAAATAAAATATGAGCCCATTGGCATAGTGCATACGCAGTTTACAGAGAGGGCACAAACTCCTATTCAGGGCGTTTTCGCTCCTGATAGCAGGGGAGAAGTTGAGGTTTTCTCTCGGTATGCCGATGGGCTCAAGGACCTCGCTGGTTTCTCTCACATCATTCTTATTTACCACTTCCACCTTGCAGATGGCTACTCTCTATTAACTGAACCCTTTCTGGATAACGACAGCAAAGGCATTTTTGCTATACGGTATTTCGAGCGGCCGAACAACATTGGCCTTTCCGTTGTCCGTCTTTATGCTGTCAGGGAAAACATGCTGGAGATCGGCGAGATCGATATAATTGATGGAACGCCGCTGCTGGATATCAAACCATATGTGCCAGACTTTGATAACAGGTCTAACGTGAGGACCGGGTGGTATGAGAATGCCAGCAACAAGAGCGAATACAAGCAAAAAAGAGGTATACCGCAGCGCCATGAGGATTTTGAGTAAACTGAAGGAATCGAGATTTAAGATAATAACGACGTTGTTTGCTCTGGTTCTCTCCGTTTTCATTGTGGCTCTGCTGATAGGAGTTGTTACTCACACCACGCCTCAGGCTATGATAGAAAGCCTCCTGTCCGGTGAAATACAGTTCGCCATCAGGTTGAGTTTGGTAACCTCGATAATATCCACTATATTTTGCATCATTGTATCTGTGCCCTCGGCATACGCTCTGGCCAGATATAATTTCCCTGGTAAAAATATACTCAATACGATACTCGATGTGCCGTTGGCCTTGCCTCCTCTGGTCGCTGGCGTAGGTTTGTTGATTCTGTTTGGCACGACTTCTTTCGGGAAAAGCCTTGCCGAGGCTGGAATTGAATTCGTCTTTAAGCCACAGGGCATAGTTCTTGCCCAGTTCTTTGTCAATATGCCCTTCATGTTTCGCGTACTTCGATCGACGTTTATGGGTATCAATCCAAGATATGAATATGTAGCCCAGACTCTGGGTTCCACCGAAGCGGAGGCATTTTGGCGAGTAACATTGCCCATGGCGAGAAATGGACTGATGGCTGGCAGCATAATAACCTGGTGTCGTGGAATAGGAGAGTTCGGTGCGGCCCTCATGGTGGCCGGGGCCACCAGGATGTTAACGGAAACGCTGCCCATTTCGCTTTACCTGAATATGTCGTGTGGTGAACTGCCGCTGGCCATTGCTTCGGCTACCATCCTGATCGTGATATCTCTGGTCTCTCTCTTCATATTTGAAAAATTTAGTGGCCATGCTCATGTCTTCTAGGGGAATAAAGATGGTTAGCGTTGAAAATATATCGAAGAGTCTGGGTGAATTTTTCTTGAAGAATGTATCGCTGGAAGTTGCTGATAGCGAATACTTTATGATACTTGGACCTACCGGAGCGGGTAAGACAATTCTCCTGGAAACCATAGCTGGCATATATCCACCGGATAAAGGCAGTGTGTATTTAAATGGCCGCGATGTAACCATGTTGCCGCCGAGGAAGCGAAACATTGGCATGGTTTATCAGGACTATATGCTATTCCCACATCTAAATGTAGAACAGAACATTCGGTA
Organism: uncultured Dehalococcoidales bacterium; assembly: GCA_964626375.1. GTDB lineage: Bacteria > Chloroflexota > Dehalococcoidia > GIF9 > AB-539-J10 > M55B177. Next base: position 3,090 of record CAZVCX010000172.1, read on the forward strand.
TGGAATGCGTTCAAGGAAATTCAGTGAGCGGGAAGTATCGCAAAAGGTGGATGAACTGGCTGACCTGCTTGGAGTAACCCACTTGCTGCAGCGTCACCCGGGGACCTTGAGTGGAGGAGAGAAACAAAGGATATCCATCGCTCGTGCCTTGATTATGGAGCCGGAAGTGCTTTTGCTCGATGAACCCCTGAGCGCTCTGGATAGCGAGACTAGGATGAAACTTCGTGAAGAGCTGCGAAGAGTGCACGCTCTTACCCGCACCACCATGATACATGTTACGCACAGTTTCGATGAAGCCTTCTTGCTGGGCAGCCAGATGGCCATAATGAATCAAGGAGAGATCGTGCAGATAGGAGAGCCGGGAGATGTGTTCAGAAAACCCGGCTGTAGATTCGTCGCAGAATTCCTGGGAGTGCGCAATATCTTCCGCGGAGAAGCGGTGATTGATAACGATATGTCTTTCATTAGCATCGATGGATTGAAAGTCGCATCTGCAGCTGCTAGAGAAGGGCAGGTCTATGCTTCTATCAGACCAGAAGACCTTCTCGTATCGATTAAGCCAATCGAATCAAGCGCCAGAAACTCATTTCAGGGCGAAATAAAAGAAATCACTGATACGGGAACAGTTATAAGAATTACAGTGGACGTGGGCGTTCCCTTCGTTGCCGCGATCACCCGGCGCTCATTGCTCGATATGGGCCTGAAGCGGGGAATGAAAGTATTTCTGACCTTCAAAGCGGTAGATGTGCATGTTTTTTAGATGGTGCTGAGAAAAGAGAGTAATTTGCCGTAAGAGCTCATCTCTTTTTGCACGGATCTTGCTGCTGATATAGCTCTTTATTTCCAATATGCTGGTGGACCGGTGGTATCACCTGGTACCGCTAATGAAAAGCCCCGGATTAGATGCCCGTCAGGAGAGCTACGGGGAACGCATGCAATATGTCGGAAATTTTTAGTCCACCAGTTGGACTCAATGGCTTGAGAGCTTCGCCGGTAAAAACGTTGTACCATCTCTCGGGCGCGCCACCGGGCAGCAGTAACATATCTTCTCCCCACACATCCTGGCCCGTCGGTATGGATCCAATGCCGACCAGTTCGCTTAGCAGCCTCGGTATCGTGACCAGAGCCCAGTTTTTCCCTCTGTGACGCAAGAAAGCACACGCGTGTCTATGATTGTGCCCGGCAACCTGCAGAGGTATATATTCTCCGTCCTGAAACATATCAGAGTAGGCCTCGCGAACATTTAGTGCCTTGTAGGTTACGTAAAGCTTTAACCGGCCATCCTCCCACGAGTCCAGCATTTGCTGGCATAGCGATATCTGTCCTTGCGTTTCACGTTGGACAAGTTCATCCAGCAGCGCGGCGCGCGTTGTAAAGTCTACCGGCCGCCGGTTGTCAGGGTCCACGAGACTGAAATCCCACAGTTCCGTTCCCTGATAGAAATCGGGTATGCCCGGCGAGGTAGTCTTGAGCAGGACCTGTGCCAGCGAGTTGAGGGCTCCATAGTAAGCTATCTGCTTCTCAAATGGCAAAAAGTCTTCCAGGAATCCATTCTCTCTGGAGTTATTCAGAATGGATTCCAGAAACGCGGTGAGGGCGCTTTCTTATTCTAAGTCGGGCGAGAGCCAGTTGG
>CAZVCX010000173.1:0-3136 GCA_964626375.1 uncultured Dehalococcoidales bacterium
CTGTTCTGTGCCATAATCATACTGTTGTTTCATCGGGGTAGTTTTCGTGAGTTCCGTCCTCGCGTGGTGGAAGAGGGGAGTGGTTCCGGGAGTTAACTATGAAGAAATGGTCTGTCTTGATCGTTCTGTCTGCGCTTCTCCTTTCCTCTGTTGGCTGTGTCGTCGATCAGCCTCTGTCTCTTAGCCTCGAAGCGGAGGAAACGGTCTTGCCTCCTGGAGGGCAAACTGTCATTCAGTGCCGCGCTTCGGGAGAAGATGCTGGCCTGAGCTACCTCTGGTTGAGCGATGGTGGAGAAATAGAAGGAGAGGGCAAGTCCGTCACTTGGATAGCACCTGATGAGGAAGGCGATTATGTCATCACCGTTGAAGCAGTTGAGCTTACTACTACGACATATACCACTGCTGCACAGGAGACCAAAACGTATACTGCCTCCATAACTATTTCTGTGAAAGAGAATAAGCCCCCTGATATCTCCGAGCTGGTTGCCAGCGAAGAGCGCTTTATTGCCGGTGGCAGCTATACCATTGCCTGTATTGCCTCAGATCCCGAGGGAGCTGATTTGGTCTATGAATGGAGTGCCAGTGGAGGAGTTATCGAGGGAGAAGGAGCAACGGTTACCTGGACGGCACCGGGCGTTATCGGGCAATGCGAGATTTCCGTTACTGTAAGGGATGATGAAGAGAACGAGTGCTCTCGCTCTATTTCTTTAAACGTGGAAGTTAATCACTCTCCTGTAATCAGCTCGCTGACCATTACCGCGGATCACAAATATATCATGAAGCTGGATCCTGGCAGCGCTCATGACTATAAGGTGGGCAAAGGAGAAATCTACCGTGTCGAATGCCAGGCTGTAGATGAGGATGGAGATGCGCTGACCTATAGCTGGGAGGCAAGCAGGGGGAATATACAAGGAACGGACTCCGTGGTCACCTGGGTTGCTCCCAACGATAGCTGTGACGTTATCATCGCGGTAACTGTCTCGGATGGCAGGGGAGGCACAGCTATGCAGGAGACAGAGGTCAAGATAGTGCAATGCTCCAGCTGCACTTTTTGAATTCCGGTCATGTCCTCATATCTTTTTTTTCGCTGCTAACGCTGTCTTTTTATCTCCCGGGGAAATATAGCCTGTGATGGTCTGTTGATGAGAGGCCCTCTTATCTATTGTCTCGCAGTTGCGTTGTTCTTATAACTGATATAATATATCCTTCCATGAGAGAGCGGGAGTTTATTTCCGCTCGGGAGAAAGATCCTTCGGAGGTCAAGTGTGAATAAGATATGGATTTTCGTGTTGCTCTTTGCCCTTTTGGTGCTTGCTGGAGGTTGTGCTACCGTTGCTTCTCCTCAAACCGCGCAGCCTGTGAACGTTGAACTGGAGGCGGATTATATGTTGTTGTCTCCGAATGGAAGGACTGAAATTCGTTGCATTTGCCCGGTGGGGGAAAAGGAAATGGCCTATCTCTGGCTCATTAGTGGCGGCAAGATAAGTGGAGAGGGAGCAACGGTGGAGTGGATCGCTCCGCGCGAGACGGGAGATTATACTATCGCAGTTGAGGTCACCGTAGGTGATCCTCAACTGGGGACGGGTGTTGAGGAATATTCAGCCTCGATAGTAGTCACTGTGAGAGAAAATCGAGAACCGGTCATTTCGAAAATAATTGTTGGCCAGGATCGCTTTATACCGGGGAGCAGCTATTCTTTTGAATGTCTCGCTTCAGATGTCAATGGAGATGCTCTTAGCTATGAATGGCAGGTAGATGGAGGTACCATTAGCGGCAATGGCCCGTCTGCGACGTGGATAGCTCCTGATATAGCTGGTAACTGTATAGTATCTGTTACGGCAAAGGATGAAATGGGGGGAAGTGCCACGCGCTTTGTTTTGCTTGAAGTAGTTGCCAATCATGCTCCAGAGATCGACAGGATGGAGGTTGCCGCCGAGCATAACTATCTCAGAGAGGAGAGCGGTTATTACCTGGTGGGACAGGTGCAGCCTTATTATATCGGCTGTGAGGCCTCGGACAGCGATGGCGATAGCCTCGTATATATCTGGTCATGGGATAGAGGTGAACTGGAGGGAAGCGGCCCTGTGGTGACCTGGATTGCTCCGAGGGTGAGTTGTGAAACCAGAGTAACGGTAACGGTCCTTGATGGTAGGGGAGGAACTGTCAGTCAAGAAATTGAGCTTGACGTCGTGGAGTGTTCTCCCTGTACCTTTGGTTCCTAGGGAGTTTCTCTCTCTTGATTTCTCCATTCCTTGAGACGGGCAGAGATCTCTTTTTCATGACCCTGGTCACTGGGATTGTAGTAACGTTTGCCCTCAAGGGAAGGTGGCAGGTAGCATTGTTCCACGAAGTGCCCCGGGTAATTGTGGGCATACAGGTAATCTTTACCGTATCCCATCTTGCGCATCATTTCCGTGACGGGGTTGCGCAGGTGGAGAGGGACGGGTTCGTTGGGTCCGTGCTTGATATCCTCCTGGACAAGTGAGTATGCTTGATATAGTGAGTTGCTCTTGGGAGCTGTGGCAAGATAGACTGCTGCTTCGGCCAGAGCAAGATTCCCCTCGGGCAATCCTACGAAGTGTACTGCTTGCTGAGCAGCCATGGCTATTAGTAATGCCTGCGGGTCGGCCATGCCTACGTCTTCTGAAGCGAATCGCACCAGGCGGCGGGCGATGTATAAGGGGTCTTCACCCGCTTCGATCATGCGCCCCAGCCAGTATAACGCAGCGTCGGGGTCAGAACCACGCATTGACTTGTGCAATGCCGAAATGGCGTCGTAATGTTGGTCTCCGGCCCTGTCGTAGAGCAAAGCGCGCTGTTGTAGCGCTTCTTCCATATTTGCCAGTTCGATCAAGCGCTTCCCATCGTTGCCCGGCGAGGTGGCGAGCGCTGCCATTTCCAGCGCATTCAGGGCGATGCGCGCGTCGCCACCAGACATGCGTATCAAGTGCTCGTGGGCATCTTCAGATAGAGCTACTTTGAGCTCTGCCAGCCCCCTGTCTTTATCCTCCATAGCTCGCTTCACGATTAAACTAATATGTTCGTCGTCTATCGGGGCCAGGGTAAATACGCGACAGCGGGAGAGCAGCGGAGAGATAACCTCGAAGGAAGGATTCTCTGTTGTCGCTCCGATGAG
>CAZVCX010000174.1:0-2608 GCA_964626375.1 uncultured Dehalococcoidales bacterium
TCGATGTGTTCCATAACCGCGGGGACAAAGGCCCTTTCTCCATCCGCAATAGCATCGGCTTCCGTTTCAGTAGCGTTCTCCAGAAACTTGTCGATTAGGATGGGCCTCTTGGATTCTACTCGCACCATCACTTCAAAATATGATCTGAGCATATCATCGTCATAAACCACCTCCATACCACGACCACCAAGAACATACGATGGACGCACTATCAAGGGATATCCTATCCTGCGGGCGACTTCTCTGGCCTCCGCGAGACTACTGGCCATACCAGCTTCCGGCATGGGAATCCCCATTTTCTCCATGCTGGCACGGAAGCGGTCCCTATCCTCAGCGAGGTCTATAGCTGCAGGAGATGTGCCCAGTATCCGAACGCCCGCTTCAGACAGATCTCTAGCGATATTCAGCGGCGTCTGTCCACCGAACTGAACGATCACGCCTTCCGGTTGCTCCTTTTGATAAATGCTGAGCACATCTTCAACTGTCAAAGGTTCAAAGTAAAGCTTATCCGAGGTATCATAGTCCGTGGAGACGGTCTCCGGGTTGCAATTGACCATGATGGTACTGTAACCAGCATCGCGCAGAGCAAATGCAGCGTGAACACAACAGTAATCGAACTCTATTCCCTGGCCTATGCGGTTAGGTCCACCACCTAGCACCATCACCTTTCGCCCACTGCCACTCTCGCTGCTATCGAATGCATTGTAGGTCGAGAAATAATACGCCGCATCATCTACTCCGCTAACTCGGACGGCTTCCCATCCTTCCACTACACCAATAGAAGTTCGCCTCTCACGAATATCTTTCTCAGCCACACCAAGCAACTCTGATAGATAGCAATCGGAAAAGCCATCTTTTTTTGCGCGCGCCAGCAAATCGTCGGGAAGCATGTTGCCAGCGTAGCCAAGTATTTCTTCTTCCATCTCCACCAGCTCCTTCATTTGCTGAAGGAACCATGGTTTAATATATGTTCTGCGGTAAAGCTCCTGCACTTCGGCACCTTTGCGTAGAGCTTCATAGATAATGAACTGCCTTTCGCTGGAAGGCTCCTTGAGCAAATCCATGAGCTCCTCCAGAGACTTACGATGAAAGTCACTGGCGAAACCCAGCCCATAGCGTCCATTCTCCAGAGACCGAATTGCTTTTTGCAGTGCTTCCTTGTATGTCTTACCGATGCTCATTACCTCGCCCACAGCGCGCATCTGCGTACCCAGCTTGTCGTCAGCATCTCGAAACTTTTCAAAAGCCCAGCGAGGAAATTTAACCACGACATAATCGCCAGAAGGGCTATATTTATCCAGAGTGCCCTCTTTCCAGTAGTTCATTTCATCCAGCGTGAATCCTACGGCCAGCTTGGCTGATACCTGCGCAATAGGGAAACCTGTTGCCTTGGATGCCAGCGCTGAGGATCGCGAAGTCCGAGGATTGATTTCTATCACTACAACGCGGCCGCTTACAGGATCGTGCGCAAACTGAATGTTGGTGCCACCTACAACTCGTATTTCCTCAACTATGCGATAGGAATATTCCTGCAGTTGTTTCTGCAAATCAGTTTCAATCGTAAGCATGGGTGCAGTACAGAACGAATCCCCCGTGTGAATGCCCATAGCATCAATGTTCTCGATAAAGCACACGGTGATCATCTGCCCCTTGATATCTCTCACTACCTCCAACTCCAACTCTTCCCATCCCAACACCGATTCCTCTATAAGCACCTGATTGATCAGGCTCGCTGCTATTCCGCGGCTAACAATAACGCGCAGGTCTTCTACGTTGTAAACGAGACCTCCCCCGGTACCACCCATAGTATAGGCGGGGCGGACAACCACGGGATAACCCAGCTTTGCCGCTACCTTCTCTGCCTCCTCAATGTTGTAAACTGCCTCGCTATGAGGAACCTCTATTCCCAACTTCTTCATTGTCTCTTTAAACGCAATGCGGTCTTCACCTCTTGTAATGGCATCAAGCTCGACTCCTATTATCTTAACGCCATACTTCTCCAGAACACCGGCCTTAGCCAATCCAGCGCTAAGGTTCAACCCCGATTGCCCCCCCAGATTGGGCAGTAGTGCATCGGGGCGCTCTTTCTCAATTATCATAGTCAATGTATCGAGGTTAAGCGGCTCAATATAAGTCACATCAGCCATTTCTGGATCTGTCATGATGGTTGCCGGATTAGAATTCACCAGAATTATCTCATAGCCCAACTCGCGTAGAGCCTTACATGCCTGAGTACCGGAATAATCGAACTCACAAGCCTGACCGATCACAATGGGCCCTGATCCAATAATCAATACTCTTTTAACATCATCGCGTTTCGGCATTAAAAATCACCTTCCTTCGTTATCCAGCTTTTCGTATCATCAGGACAGCAATCTGCTCCAAACAAGTCAATATTACAAAACTTCACAACTAGGGAACAATAACAGGAGAACCAAAGGAAAGACACAAGCTACAAGGAGAATTGCTCTCGGACAATATGTCAGCGCAAATTTCATTTGCCACCTGAAAATAGCGTTTAAATGCAGGGCCGAAGAACACTCACCACGAAGCAAACAACTGCCACTTTCCGCTGCTTGCCGCTATCAGCCCCATTTCTGAAATTATA
>CAZVCX010000175.1:0-3467 GCA_964626375.1 uncultured Dehalococcoidales bacterium
GCCTCACTGCTTCCATACTTTCAAGAACGAATATCCTGAACTCGGCAGTAAATTTGAGGTGCTGCATGTAACGCAATATCTGGCCTCGCTAATAGAAACTGGCAGGCTGAAGCTTGCCGGGGAGATAAACAAAAAAGTTATTTATTCCGATCCCTGTTATCTGGGGAGGCATAACGATGTATATGACGAGCCGAGGAAAATACTGGAAAGCATCCCCGGCGTGGAGTTAATGGAGTTTCCACAGAACCGCGATGACGCTATATGCTGTGGTGGAGGAGCGGGCAGAATATGGATGGATACTCCCAGAGAAGAGAGATTCTCTGATATAAGGGTGGAACAAGCGGTGAATCAGGGGGCTGATATCATAGCTGTGGCTTGCCCTTACTGCTATCTCAATTATCGCGATAGCATGCTTAGTATGAATAAAAGTGAAGTTCTTCAGGTTAAAGACATAGTAGAACTCGTTGCTGAAGCTATGGAGTGAAGCGCAATAGATAAACAGGAAAGCTCGACTGATTTTTGGGAGAGATAGATGAGTCAGGATGCTAATTGGGAACCAAAGCTGCTGGGGTTTTGCTGCCGCTGGTGTAGCTATGCCGGTGCTGACCTGGCGGGCACCAGCCGTCAGAAGTACCCGTCCAATATAAGGATAATAAAAATTCCCTGTTCTGGCAGGATAGATCCGCTCTTCGTACTCAAGGCGTTGCGCCTAGGTTTCGATGGCGTAATGGTATCTGGTTGCCATCCGGGTGATTGCCATTACCAGACGGGTAACTATCGTGCCAGGCGTAAGATGGCCATTACCAAGAAATTTCTGGAGTACATGGGAGTTGAGCCGGAGCGGGTGCAGGCCAGCTGGGTCTCAGCATCTGAAGGTGGCAAATTTGCCCAGGTGGTCAGCGAAGTGACCGAAGACCTCAAGCGGGTGGGGCCCAACCAGTTATTTGAAGATGGAGAATAGAGAGTTGGAGCAGAAATTACGGAAGGAAGCCGCTACCCTGCTGGAAGAGGGTAAGGTTGATTATATCGTTGGTTACGAGGAAGGGAGCCTTAAATTCACTACTAGTCCGCTGATAACCCGGGATAGCAGTGAGGTCAGTCGTCTGGTAATCAATCCCTTTATTGTTAATAATCTGGCCAATTTCCTTACCGGGCTGAAGGGAAAGGTGGGCATTGTTGCTAAAGGGTGTGACAGCCGTTCCATCGTTAGTCTGATACAGGACAACAAGATATCCAGGGATAACGTGGTGATACTGGGAGTTCCCTGCCCTGGGCTTATCGATCTTGGCAAGGTCGAAAGGCTCATGGAGAAAGATAGAGATGAGCTGGATGATATCACTCGCGATGGGGATAGCGTGGTGGTGAAGGTTGGAGATAAGAGCAGCAAGTTTTCTCTGGGGCAGGTTTTATTTGATAGTTGTCTGGAATGCGAGCTGCCCACTCCACAGGAATATGATCTTCTTCTGGGAGAAGCGGTTGCTCCGCTCAACGAGAAGGAAGCGGGCCGTGGGAAAATAGCAGAGCTTAAAAGCATGGCCCCGAAAGACAGATGGGAATTTTGGAAGGGTGAGTTTGCCAATTGTATCCGGTGCTATGCCTGCCGCAATGTTTGCCCTGCTTGCTTTTGCAACAGGTGTTTTGTAGAGGAATCCACTCCTCAGTGGATCCAGCCGGCGCCCAAATGGCAGGATAATCTGATTTTTCAGGTGGTGCGCAATATTCATGTAGCAGGGAGATGTGTCGATTGTGGTGCATGTGAGCTGGCCTGTCCGGTGAATATCCCTTTGAGGAGTCTTAGTAAGGAGATGTACGACATCGTTGGCGAGCTTTTCCACTTCAAACCAGGAATGGACAAAGATGCCGAACCGCTGATGACTCACTATGAGCAAGAAGAGGCAGAGGACCTCATCAGGTAGAAAAATGGCTAAAAAGTTAGATAAGAAAGACGTATCGGGCCTTCTTTCTCACTGGCAGAAGGATTTTGCCGTAATGGTTCCTTCGAAAGATGGCAATACTACCAGGATGGCTCTCTGGGATGGACAGGATACCGGTTTTCTGGAATGGTATCGCAATGTGACCGTGCCCCCCAAGGAAGTGTTTTTCCCTTCACAGGAAGAGATGTTCCACTTTAAGAAGGATGAAGAGGGTCATCATCTGGAGGTCCCTCCTGTAGATGAGAGCAAGAGGCTCGTCTTTGCCATCCGCCCTTGCGATGCTCGTGCCATGACCATGTTGGACATAGTCTTTAAAGATGGTTATGAAGACCCTTATTATCTTTCTCGCAGGAAAAATACTCTTCTCGTTGGGCTTGGTTGCACTCGTCCCTACAGCAGTTGTTTTTGTACTTCCGTAGGAGGTGACCCTTCCGATCCGAGCAGCGTTGACATAATGATGATAGATCTGGGAGATGCGTTCTTGGTTGAGGGCATTACACCGGAGGGGAGTGATCTCGTTGATAGAACTGAAGGACTAGTAGATGCTAGTAAGGCTGACCTAGCCCGGGCTGATGAAGTGAAAGAGGAGTCGCGAAAGAAGATAACGAGGAAGCTGGATACCAAAGGCATCGAGAAAAAGCTCCTATCTTGTTTTGAGGATGAGGCCTATTGGCAGGAAGTATCTGCTAAGTGCGTGTCCTGTGGCATCTGCACTTTGCTCTGTCCCACCTGCTATTGCTTTGATATAAACGATGAGATGTTCAAGAAGCAGGGTTCCCGGGTCAAGTCCTGGGATAGCTGTGCTTTTCCTCTCTATACAAAGATGCCCATGGAGAATCCCAGAGAGGATAAGTGGCGCAGGGTAAGACAGAAGGTGTGTCACAAGTTTGAGTTTTTCCCGATGAATTTCGGCGTTATAGCCTGCGTTGGTTGTGGCAGGTGCATTCGGTCTTGCCCCGTTAACTGGGATATCACCCGGGTAATAGAGAGCGTGCCAGCGGCATCTGGTGTCGCTGTGGAGAAGAAGAAATGATTGGTGTAACTGATATAAGTCAGAGAAGAAAATTCCTTGCTGATGGGAATGTCTACCTGCCCCACGTGGCAGTCATAGAGAAAGTAATTGAAGAGAGCCCCGCTGTAAAGACCTTTCACTTCAATTTCAAGGATGAGAAACTGCGGGATAAGTTTGCCTTTGAGTCGGGTCAGTTTGGTGAATACTCGGTGATAGGTGTTGGCGAAGCGCCCTTCTGCATTTCCTCCAGTCCGACAAGGCCAGATCACCTGGAGGTTGCCATGCAGGCCGTAGGCAAGGTGACCCGCGCACTTCATCAACTGGGCGTTGGCTCGGAGATAGGCTTCCGTGGCCCATATGGCAACAGCTTCCCATTGGATTTCCTTCAGGGCAAGAACTTGGTCTTTGTAGGTGGGGGTATTGGCCTAGCTCCACTGCGGTCTTTGATCTGGAATGTGATTGACAACCGCGATAAGTATGGCAAAATAGATATTGTTTATGGTGCTCGTACCTCGGTTGAC
>CAZVCX010000176.1:0-9582 GCA_964626375.1 uncultured Dehalococcoidales bacterium
CTAATAGCATCTACTCCTCCAACAGTGGCATGAAAAAGATCGCCTACTCCAGATGCCTCGAGCACCGCTTCTGAATTTCTACTTGAAGATATAACGGCTACGCGCTTTCCTCTTTTTGTAATCTCCTTCACGAAATCTATGGTGGATCGATACGATTCCACTCCGTTGATCCTGATGTATTCTAGGAAATATTGGTTCTTGAGGTTACACAGGCCGCATACAGTTTCCTTGCCCGGCAAGTCATCAGGGCTGCCATAGGGCAACGATATCCCCCGAGATTCCAGGAAGCTCTGAGCTCCTTCGTACCGGGGCTTACCATCCACGTAGCGATAGTAATCTTCTTCAGTGAAAGGTTGCAATTTCTCGCCCTGTTGGCCTGCACGATTCCGAAGGTATTGGTCAAACATACTTTTCCATGATGCAAAGTGTGCCCGCACCGACCTCGTGACGACGCCATCCATATCCAGAATGGCTGCATCGTACTCATCCAGATCAATTATCACGTTATCCGCTTTTCCCTGGTTCTTACTGTTTCTTCTCGGCTTCGGCAACCTTTTCAATCACGGGGAGGACGCTATCAGGATTGACGGAAACGGAGTCGATGCCAGCTTCAACCAGGAAAGCAGCGAAATCAGGATGGTCGCTCGGCGCCTGCCCGCAAAGCCCCACCTTGCGCCCTTTCTCATGTGCGGCCTGGATGAGATTCACTATAGACTCTTTAACAGCCTCGTTCTGTTCATCAAATATATAGGCTAGTTCAGAGGAATCGCGATCAACGCCCAGAGTCAGTTGAGTAAGATCATTAGAGCCAATGGAGAATCCATCAAAGTGCTCGGCGAACTGCCTTGCCAGGATGATGTTACTCGGGATCTCTGCCATGACATAGACTTCCAGCCCATTCTCACCTCGCTTGAGTCCGTTCTGTTCCATTACCTCCAGTACCTTCTTACCCTCTTCCGGGGTACGGCAGAACGGAATCATTACCAGAACGTTAGTCAATCCCATCTCATCCCTTACTCGCTTGAGCGCTCGACATTCCAGAACAAATCCCTCTCGATAGCGATTGCTATAGTAACGAGATGCACCGCGGAAACCGAGCATCGGATTGGCCTCTTCCGATTCAAAATCCCTGCCCCCAATCAAAGTAGCATACTCGTTGGTTTTAAAATCACTCGTGCGTACCAGCACAGGATCGGGGTAGCGAGAGGCAGCTATCTTGGCAATCGCCTGAGACAGGTTATCGATAAAGTAATCGCTCTTGTCTTCATACCCTCGCGTCATTTCACTGATCTTCTGCTGCGCATGCTTATCTTTAAGGTCGTTGAAATGCACCAGAGCCATCGGATGAATCTTGATTACAGTTCCAATGGTAAATTCAAGGCGGGCCAGTCCGATCCCCTTTACCGGTAACTGCCACCACTGAAAAGCTCCAGCTGGGCTGGCGATATTCATCAACACACTGGTACGGGTATCGGGTACTCTACCGAGGTCTATATCACGAGCCTCAAATTTCAGGATACCATCGTAAATGTGACCTTCATCACCTTCGGCACAGGAAAGGGTAATCTCCTGACCATCTCTGAGGATCTTCGTTGCTTCACCTGTTCCCACGACGGCGGATATGCCCAGCTCGCGGCTGACAATGGCCGCGTGAGAAGTTCTGCCACCATGATCGGTAAGAATTCCAGCCGCCTTTTTCATAATGGGCTCCCAATCCGGATCCGTCATCCCGGTGACGAGAATCGAGCCTGGTTTAAACTTCCCGATTTCCGTGGCATCCTTGATAATCTGCGCTTTACCCACGGCGATGCCCTGGCCAATACTGAGGCCTCTCAAAATGACTTTGCCTTCCTCCTCCAGCCGATACGTCTTTAGAGCGCTGGCCTTTTTCTGGAACTGTACCGTTTCAGGCCTCGCCTGGACGATGAAGATCTCATTGCTCTCACCATCCTTGGCCCACTCGATATCCATCGCGCGATTGTAATGGTTCTCAATAGCGACCGCCCAACGGGCGAGCTTCATAACTTCCCCGTCATCAAGACAGAAAGAACTCTGCTCCTGTTTTGTAGTTACAACTTTCTTGATAGTCGACGTCTGGCCATCACCATATATTATTTTGCCTTCCTTAGCGCCTAGAGTTCGGCCTATTATGGGAAGCTTATCGCTTCCAATAAGAGGTTTAAAGACCATAAATTCGTCTGGCGTTACCTGCCCCTGAACCACACTTTCTCCCAATCCCCATGCACCTGTGATTATAACCACGTTTCTAAAGCCAGTATCAGGGTCAATCGTGAAGACAACACCAGCTGCCGCTTCGTCAGAGTGCACCATCTTCTGCACGCCTACGGAAAGAGCGATCTTCATATGTGCAAAACCCCTGTCTTCCCTATAGTTGATGGCGCGATCGGTAAAGAGAGAGGCATAGCATCGCTTGCAAGCATCGAGCAAAGCGCGCTCACCCGTTACATTGAGAAAGGTTTCCTGCTGACCGGCAAAGCTGGCTTCGGGCAGGTCTTCTGCAGTACCGCTGCTGCGAACTGCTACGCTCAAATTTTCGCTCTGATAGCGCTTTCCCAGCTCACGATAATAGCTCTTGATAGTTTCCGCCAGATCTGCTGGAAATTCTGCCTCAACAAACATATTGCGAATAGCGCTGCCAACTTCCTGAAGCGATTTCTTCCTGCTCCTCAGATCATCAAGTTGTGCCTGTATCTTGCTTGTTAGAGCATTAGCTTCCAGAAAATCCAGGTAGGCGGTATCTGTAGTAGCGAAGCCATCAGGCACATTTATGCCTTCACTCTTGAGTTCCCGAATCATTTCACCGAGATTGGCATTTTTACCTCCCACCATCGACACATCCGTAGCACCTACTTCCTCGAACCAGACCAGATGTTTCTCTTTTCCTTTTGTTGCCATCTTCCCCTCCTTTGCAGTGCAAAGGTATTTTCATGATATCCCTGAATCATTTCCTCCACACCAAACTATTTAAGCAAACAAAAAGCAGATAAGTTAACTGAAATGGATTTCTACTTATATAGAATATTTTATCACGCTCTATAAGAAAATAGACCAGAGACACAGATAAAAAATGCGGCTGAAGTCGCGAACTATCCAGGAGAGAGGAATTTTGCCATCGAGTTTTTACCAGAGTGATGGATCAACTCCAAATCAGCTCGACACAATTAAATAGAGCTTTCCCCTCAAGGCCTTTAGTTCTTACCGGACGCGGAGCACAAGAGAAATATCCCTCCAGCCCGGAGGGCGACATCATTTAGTCCCGTTTAGCGGGAAAATGGGCCAACTTGTGCTGCTTGAGGAGAGGTATTTCGCTAATGAAAAAGTTAAGCACGAAGGCTACTATCACGGCAAAGAGACCAAATAGAAAGACCTCCGAGAGGGCAACTTCCAGCGATTGCCGCAGTGCCTGCAATAGCTGTCTAAACATCTCTGTACCCTCAGATCCTAAATGCTCCAGGATGCTCTGCAGTTCCACTTGCGCCTCCGGACTAACCAGTACCTGGGGATTATGTGCCATCTCAACTACCTGTTGTTGCGGCAATACGCCCTTTACATCAGCCGGTAGCCTGTTAACAAACTCGGAAGCAAAACGGTTATTCATTACCGAACCGAACAGGGCTAAACCAACAGAACCTCCGATGGAGCGAAAAAAGGCCGTGGATGAAGTAGCTACACCAAGCATGCTGTAAGGCACAGTATTTTGAACGGCTATGGTATAAAGCGGCATGGTAATACCCATGCCAAAACCGGTGATAACTATATTTACAATCGCAGTTGCATAGCCGGTTTCAACCGTCATCCGAGAAAGAAGCGCCAGCCCCCCTGCCATGATTGCCGTACCTATTGCGCCCAGTATGCGATAATGACCACCAGCCCGCGAGAGCAACTGCCCCGATACGAAGCTACCCACCACCATACCCAGCATCATCGGCGTCAGGAAATTACCGCTGGTGGTAGCAGTAACTCCCAATACGCCCTGAAAGAAGAGAGGAATGAAAATAATTCCACAGAACATACCAAAGGCGGTAAAGAATATTACAAGCTCGGAAAAGGCCACGATGCGATTCCGAAAAAGCGACAGCGGAATAATGGGGTCTTCGCTTTTGCTTTCCACAAAGATGAAAAGAACCAACATCACCGCAGAAAAAATGAACATGCCAATAATTTGGAGTGAAGCCCATGCATACTCCACACCACCCCACGATAGCGCCAGCATGGCCGGCACCACAGTAAGTATGAGCAACGCCAGTCCGGGATAATCAATACTGTGTTTTTGCACATTGGGACGAAAGTTGGGAAAGAAAAAAACAAAAAGCATGATAATTATTACCCCCAGTGGGATGTTGACAAAAAAGACCCACTGCCAGGAAAGATTGTCGGTTATGTATCCGCCGAGCGTGGGACCGATGATCGCCGACAGACCAAAAATACCGCTTATAAATCCCTGGTACTTCCCTCGCTCTGCCGGAGGAAAGAGGTCACCGATAACTGTGAAGGCGTTTGCTATCATCATACCAGCACCTATCCCCTGAACTCCCCGTAAGAATATGAGCTGGTTCATCGTATCGCTTAAACCGCACAGAAACGAAGTCAGGACAAAAATGCACAGACCTACAATGTAAAATAACTTGCGCCCGTACATATCGGTCAGCTTGCCGGTAATCGGTATAACGGTTGCAGAAGTAATGATATAGGAGGTGGTAACCCACGTATAGCTGGTAAATCCACCCAGATCGCTGATGATGCGAGGCATGGCAGTACCGACTATGGTCTGATCAAGCGAGCCTAAGAACATGGCCAGCATTACGCCCACAAAGGTCATGGTTACCTGTCCTTTGGGCAGGGATCGCAAGCCAACCTGAGGTGCTCCTGCATCTTTATCCGCGTTGTTTTTCATCACAGTTTGGAACAGATCTCCCTGAGCTTTTCCAGAGCGACCAGAAGATCACTTCTATCATCCGGCGTCATGTCCAATAGCTTATCGCTCATGTTCTGACGCGCCTTTGCCTGGCAGGCGTTAAGAGCGTCCCTGCCGCGATAAGTAAGAGATATATTAATTACCCGTCTATCTTTAACATTGGGACGCCTTTCGACCATGCCAAGGTCTACTAGATGATCCAACAAATGCGTCATCTGTGGTTTCGGCATTGCTAGCCGCCTGGCAATTTCAGAAACGGAACAGCTTTCTCTTCCCAGCATCCCCATAACAGCCAGGTGTACAGAAGACAAATTGCAGGGCAAGTCTCGCAGGCCAATGCTCATAAGCTTCTTATGGATAAGATAGTATGAGGAAAACAGGTCCGCGGCCAGCTCTTCGATATGTTTATTTTCCACTTTTCAAGATCGATAAAGATCAACCATGTTTAGAAAAATAGTTAATTTAGTAAATAATTAATTAGATAAACTATTGTAATTTACCGGCCAGTGCCTTGCAAGGGGAAACTCATTGTTAGACAAAACTATTCAAAAAGTTTTTCTCCGATGTTATGATTACGAGATGTCGGAGAGCGCCGAACAGAAATTCGCAATACATCGTACGGACGGGCGCAGCTTGCAGAATTACTCTCTAACGCCCGGAAAATTTCCAGGAACGATTCCATCTAATAAGAGTTTTTCAGAGGCATCGCGCCTCATTAGAAGTAAACGACGCAATGGCTAGTAAAGGTAGCAAAGAGTTTTACGGCTGGACTGCACTTGCTGGAGCCATGCTGGTGTACTTCACCTCTGGGGGCATCTTTTTTTACTCTTATGGAGTTTTCCTGCCCATCGTATGCAACCAATACGACTGGAGCCGGGCACTGGTAGGAATAGGTTTTTCCATTGCCTTGCTGGCATTTGGATTGCCCAGCCCTATAATAGGCGCATCCATCGCTAAATTCGGACCAAGGAAAAATATGATCCTGGGCAATTTGCTTTTCACCATTGGGTTGGTATGCATGTCATTTGCCAACCAGGTGTGGCAAATATATCTCTTCTACGGCATATTCATAGGTCTGGGAGCGGGCTTTGGGATCTATATGACCAGTACGACGATCGCCAACAACTGGTTTACGAGAAGGAGATCTCTTGCCATGGGCATGGTTACAGCGGCGGGGGGACTGGGAGGATTTGCATTTCCACCCCTGATAACGGAGCTTATCGCCAGCATCGGATGGCAGATGTCTTGGCTAACACTGGGCGGCATACACCTCATCTGCACCGTCGTTATCGGCAGTATAATTCTGGTAAGAGATAGACCGGAGGACATGGGGCAGGTTCCTGATAACGAACCCATGTCACAGATTAGCAAAACAGAAAAAGCTACTAGAGGTACCCCCGATAGCAGCACTACGGACTGGGAGACAAGAAAGGCTGTGCTTCACCCCGTTGCCTGGCTAATAGCAGTTATAGCCTCATCCAATTTCCTGATCCAGGGCACAATACTGGGTCACCAGATTGCGTACCTTGGAGATTTGGGATTCTCTCCTTTCATCGCTGCCACCACCATGAGCGTAGTGGCGGGTACCAGCATACTGGGCAGGTTGGGATTTGGTATGCTCGGCACGAGATTTAGCGTGAGGCATCTGGCTATTGGTTCTTGCATCATGCTACTGGCATCCATGATCATACTGCTGACAGCACGTAGCCTGACCCTCATTTACGCCTATGCCGTGCTCAATGGAATCAGCTCCGGCGGATTGCTGGTAGCTTTGCCCACATTCGTTGGGTCGTACTTCGGACGCAAACACTACGCTCAAATCATGGGTTTCATATTTCCTCTGTCCATGGTCGTGGAAGCAGTGGGGCCTCTGATGGCCGGAGCAATCTACGACGCCACGGGGACGTATACAATAGCCTTCATGATAACAACGGGTTTTTGCGTAGTTGGCCTGATATGTGCTATCCTCGCACGAAAGCCTCAGCTAAAAGGCTAGAAATCCTTATTTCATTTCCGCGAAAAAGTCAAACTATATTCAGCGCATCACAACGCTTCTTCTTGCCCCCTTAACAGCAACGATGTCTATGAAATAGCCCCTCATCCTTCCTGCGCCATCCGGTACAGCTCTTCAGCGTAAGATTCAATCAGTTCACGCCGGGCCAGCTTGTCCAGCCATGACTCCGGTATACCATCCACTCCATAAAATGCTCCAGCAAGCTGCCCGTAAATGGCAGCGGTGGTATCCGCGTCATTGCCCAGATTAACTGCCAGCAGAGCCCCCTCTCTGAAGGACCAAGAGGAATAGAAAGCCCACAGCGCCGCCTCCAGGGACTTCACCACGTATCCCGTACCCATGATTTCGGGGGGATTGCGATGTTTGAAGCTGCCAGCAGCCACCTCATCTATTTCTGGCGCGAGAGGATGTTCTCTCCAATACCCAGGGATCAGGCAGAAGCGCTCCGACAACAGATCATCGCGAGAAGTACCATTCAGGGCTCCTACTATTAGCCCTGCCATGTAACGGCAGGCATCCACAGCCGCATCTGCGCCATGCGTCGTTCTGGAGCTTTGCACCGCCTTTTCAATGGCCTCTTCCGGATGCCGTGCGTATAGCAGAGGCACTGGCGCCAGCCGCATCAACGAACCGTTGCCAGCCGTTATCGGGTCAACCGAACCACAATACGGCTCATGCGTCCTCATAAAAAACAGCAGGGCCTCCAGCACCGTACCACCCATATCGAAACACCATCCAGTGCTGGTCAGATATCCTTCCTTATACCAACGGATATAACGCTCCATCTGGTCAACCGGATCGAACCCACGCCGCTCTATAAGACTTTCAGCCAGACAGAGCGCCATGGAGGTATCATCCGTCCAGGATCCCGCGGGTAACTGTAGACCACCACCACCTACCATATCCTCCACAGGCGAGAACATTTCAGGCTCGAGGAATTCAAACGGCATCCCCAATGCATCTCCCGTTGCCAGCCCCAGGAGGCTACCACGGTAGCGAGCAAGTGTTTTAACCGCACTCATCCATGCACCGCCTCATGATAACCTGACATAACTCTCAATTAACCCTCTACAGGACTATTCTCTCTCAACACTTTTAACCTCGCGACATTCTAACTCATCTTTCCAGAGCCAATCAATGCGAAAAGAGACAGTATTCCCGGTATCTCTACCCGCTGACACATCCAAACCCCGAGAGTTCCATTCATGCAGAGAAAACCCTTTTATTTATTAAAATTAAAGTGAAAATTTTTACCCGCTCTTTTTCTCCCGTACAGTAAAAAACTTGACAAAGATACCCTCTCATGCTAAAGTTATGATTGTCCCAAGTAATCGAGAAAAGTTCTGGTTTAAGAAAAGCAACTGGAGAAAAGTAAGCGGAAGCTGAAAGGGGTGGAATAGGAAGCTGCCCAAGGTAAGTGGAAGCTGAAAAAGAAGGAAGCAAAAACCAGAACAAGAACAAGGTTACTTGGGACTTTTTTGCTGTCCTTATCTTTTTTCTATATCCATCGTTATTTCTCTATAGATTCACATGATTACAGTTTTTGCTTCATTTATGATACACTTTCTTCCAGGTTCCAGTTCAGGCTATCTCAATCTTCATAAAAATTCCTCCTTCAGCAAAGTATTGGATGACCAGAACTATAACTGAATTTTGCAGCAGGAGGTTATCCAATACAGTTACCGAATAAACCCGTTAGATGTATTATAGGTCGTGGTACACTCTTTACCTCCCTATCTAACAGATCTGACAACCAAAAACTCTTCCACTCTCCTGGCTGCTCCAGCAATCCCGAGCGATATTATGAGAGCCACCGGACAAACAAAGAAGGGCACAGTGTATTCAGATCCAATTTACTACGCACCGAGTTGTCTATAACTCGTGCCGGACTTAGCAAAAGCACCGAGATCCCTTTCGAGCCTCGGAGTTGCCAGCAAATCTTACCGCAGCAGTTGCTAGCGGAGAACATCAGCGGGCAGATAAACCAGGTCAAAATGCTCTCTCCATCCCGATCATGGTGGAGATGAGGAGACCACAGCTCGTCCAAAATTTTGTGCCTGGCTATATAAACGGCGATTGCAAAAGAAAAACAAACGAAATCCAATATAAGAGGAGGGTTAAATTATGAAAATATTTGTGGGAAACCTGTCATTCGACATCACTGAGGGCGAACTCGAGGCAGAGTTCAGCAACTACGGAGAGGTGGAATCCGTTATTATCCCTTCTGACAAGTTGAGTGGGCGCCCCAGGGGCTTTGCCTTTGTAGAAATGGGATCGCAGACAGAGGCCGAAACTGCCATTGCAGAGCTCAACGGCAAAACCTTGAACAACAGGACTATTGTGGTCAACGAGTCCCGCCCCCGTGAAGACAACAGGAGCGGTAGTTTCTTTGGCAACCGGCGCAGTGGCGGTTTTCCAAGCGGTAAGGGCAGCAGGAAGGGAGGGAACAGAAAGCGAGGATAATAGTCCAAAGAATCCTTCACAACAAAGTTCCACGATTTCAGGCCATCTCGCCTGGTTGAAGAAAGCTATTAAGAAAGATGCGTTAATAAGATCTACGGTGCCGGCGCAGCCTATTACTAGATGCCGTCAAACCATCCATAGTAATATTTCCTGAGATATTCTTCATGTG
>CAZVCX010000177.1:0-3053 GCA_964626375.1 uncultured Dehalococcoidales bacterium
CCTTCGGCTGACCTGGAGAAAATGATTAGCATGTCCCAGGATTACAGCAAGCTAACCAATGGATGCTTCGATATAACTATACAGCCAGTACTCGAACTATGGGCAGAAGGACTATGGAAAGAGGATGAATCAACTCAGAAGGTCACTTTGGAGGACACACTGCAAAGAGTCGGGTGGAACAAGATAATCCTGAAAAGCAACAGAATTTATTTCAATGTGCCTGAAATGAAGCTAACTCTCGGAGGAATCGCCAAGGGCTACGCAGTAGACAGCGCGCTACAAGTCTTGCGTGGCATGGGAATCGAGCATGCCCTGATAAATGCCGGTGGAGATATGGGCATGATAGGCGCTAAGCCAGGAAATAAACCCTGGACCATCTCCCTGGAGAACCCTGATGACAAGAACCAGAGCATAGCAACTTTCAAACTCACGGGTGAGGCAATAGCAACTTCGGGAAACTATGAGAGATATTTTGATCCCGAGAAGCAAGCACATCACATCATCGATCCCAGAACGGGGTTCTCTGCCAATGAGTGCATCAGTGTTACGATAATAGCGGACACATGTACACGTGCTGATATACTTGCCACCTCCGTCTTTGTGATGGGGCCTGCGGAGGGAATGAAGCTGGTAGATTCACTAGACGGTGTGGAGTGCCTCCTGATTGATTCAGATAGAGAAATATATACTTCCCGGGGATTATCAAAATACATGGATGAGGGAATAGGCTAGACAGTTGGCAGGAATAATTCTTCAAAAGAAAAGCGCCTCTCACGGAGTAAAAATCCCGGAAAACAAACTCACAGCAGATAGTCCTATCGAAGTTCTTCCTTTACCAAGACAGGTCATCGTTCCTTTGCACCAGCATTTAGGGGGGCCCTGTGAGCCCCTGGTCAAAAAAGGCGACATCGTAAAAACGGGCCAAAAGATCGGTGATTCCGAGAGCTATGTTTCTGCACCGATACATGCACCACTATCAGGAGAAATAAAGAATTTTATTTCCCTTATAAGCCCATCTTCAGGGCGCTTGACTAATGCCATCATAATAACATCCGATGGCAGAGATACATGGGAAAAACCGAAGTCCATCAGAGATGCAGGTGCACTTTCCCGGGATGAAATCATATCACTGGTCAGAGAAGCAGGCATAGTAGGACTCGGAGGAGCAACCTTCCCCAGCCATGTCAAGCTCTCTCCTCCCGAAAGCAAAAAGATAGACACGCTGATTATCAATGGGTGCGAGTGTGAACCTTATATAACATCGGACCACCGAGTAATGCTGGAACACGGTGACAAGATACTTTTGGGATTAACTCTGTCAAGGAAAGTGTTTCAACCAAACAGAATTTACATCGCCATAGAGGATAACAAGCAAAATGCCATAGAACACCTGGGGAAACTCATTATGGAGATGGGGCTGGAAAGACAGGTCAGAATAGTTCCCCTGAAGTCTAAATATCCCATGGGAGGAGAGAAGACTCTCATAAAGGTAATTACGGGGAGGGAAGTCCCAAGTGGCGGATTACCTCTCGACGTCGGAGTAGTAGTTCAAAGTATAAGCACTGTCAAAGCCATGTATGATGCTCTTTTTGAAGGCCAACCATTGATTGAAAGAGTGGTAACAGTTACAGGATTGGTCGAGAGCCCCAAAAACCTGCTCGTGAGATTTGGCACATCATTGCAAGAGATAATAGATTATTGTGGAGGGATGAAGAAGAACGCCAACGAAATTATCCTGGGAGGGCCCATGATGGGCATCTCTTACTTCGATCTTAACTTCCCGGTAACAAAAGGCGTTAACTGTATACTGGTAAAGGAGAGCTCCCAGGCGAAAGAAAAAAACTGTATCAGGTGTGGCAATTGTGTGGATGTCTGCCCCATGTATTTAATGCCAACCAATTTCGTCAAATACGTTAAGAACCATGATTATGCCGCCTGCAGCAAGGAATCAATTACCAGTTGTATTGAATGTGGATCATGCGCCTACTCCTGCCCTTCGCACATTCCCATAGTCGAATACATAAAAATAGCCAAGAGCGAGTTAATCAACAAGAAGCGGATAAAGAAATGACACAGGAGAAAAAGTTTCTTGTATCCCCGAGTCCGCACCTATGGAAAAACCTATCCACTCGCAAGATAATGTATCTGGTGGTAGCATCTCTCATGTTTCCCACGGGAGCAGCAATATATTACTTTGGGCTCCACGCACTCCTGATAATAGGCACAAGTATAGCAACTGCCATCCTGGTAGAATATAGCGTTAAACGATTGCGCAATGTCGAATTCACCATGGACGGAAGCGCTATCGTCACCGGCCTTGTCATGGCACTAACCCTTCCACCAACAATACCCTGGTGGATGGCTATTATAGGAGCAGCTTTTGCCATGGGCATCGGGAGAGAAGCCTTTGGTGGCCTAGGTCACAACATCTTTAATCCGGCGCTAGCAGGCAGAGCATTTCTAACAGCCTGTTTCTCAAGTGAAATGTCAACATGGGTGTCGCCGATGCATTTCTCCATTGATGCTGTAACCACCGCTACTCCCTTAAATGAAAGTTTCACATGGCACGCGGATAAACTATCCTTGTACAAAGACCTGTTTCTTGGCAATACCGGAGGCTCGCTGGGAGAAACTTCAGCGCTGCTCATACTAATTGGAGGAACAATACTCCTCCTGCTGGGCATAATAAAATGGACTATTCCTGTAAGTTATATTGGATCTGTTGCCCTGCTCTCTCTCTGTATGGGAGAGGATGTACTGTTACAAGTTCTGGCAGGAGGATTAATGCTGGGTGCTTTCTTCATGGCCACGGATTATGTCACTTCCCCCATTACCAACAAGGGTAGAATAATTTTTGGCGTTGGCGCCGGAATATTGACTATTCTGATCAGGCAATTTGGCGGCATGCCAGAAGGAGTATGTTTCTCGATACTTTTTATGAATGCCCTCACCCCCATCATAGACAGGTACATTAAGCCAAGACCATATGGGGCTCGGAGGAAGATGGCACAATGAAATCACTTTTGTATAACTACGCCCGCCCAATACTTTTC
>CAZVCX010000178.1:0-6521 GCA_964626375.1 uncultured Dehalococcoidales bacterium
GATTGGCGTGCTCGAAATGTTGAGTTGATATGCAACTTGCCGGAAGAGACTATCTCGGAGGTGCTCCAGAAGCTAGGTACGTTGTTATCCAAATAGGAACCATAAAGAACGCAATAGCAAGATGGAATGGCATGGCAGACAGATGGGTCGCGCGCTACGATCAGGTATTCGTTTTGAGGGCACCTTGATCCCTTCCATTCCCACTATATAGCTGGAGCACAGAGAACCTTTACGACGTTCCGAACGAAAAAGACACTGCTCCCAGGCAGAGGTCCTTCAATGCGCGGCAGGTCTCAGCCTCCGTTACTTCGCCCCTTTCAAAGGATGCGATCGCGCTTTCCACCTCTTCCTTTATGCCCAGCGATGCCAGACCTGCAGCATCCAGGGGGAAATCGGGGAAGAGAGGAAACATCTCGGAGACATGCTCGCTATCGCAGTTCAGCAGATTCTCCACCGGACCATCCAGTATCTTTCTCTCTTCCGGGCCGAGAGTTTCCGCATTTGATATCTCATGGCAAAAGTGATAGCGGCACTCTCGCGGTCTTATATCGTAAATGGGACAGCAGGTGAACTTTTTCAAGTACAGGCCACAACCAATATCCTGGCAGCATCTGCCACCGCAGGCGGGGCACTTCTCTGCAGCTATTTCCCCCAGCGCTCTAGTGATGCGCGCTATCTGCGGGCCGAAGAGCTCTTCGAACTCTGCATCGGTAATGAATATCCGAGAATCCCTCACGAAAAAGCTTCCGTTACATCTCCGCGAAGGCAAACCACCACGATACCCGGCCCTCCATGCGTTCCCAGCACCGGGCCGATTTGCCCAACCCGAATGGAAATATCGGGAAAGACGGACCCCAGACGTTCCACGAGGTCCTCTGCGTATTCCGGGTCAGTGCTGAACATTATAGCTATGTCACTCACGTTGGAAGACGCCGCCGTGTAATCAAATAATTTATTGATCGCTTTTTTCATGCTGCGAGCTCTACCAACGGGCACCACTTCGCCATCCTTCAACGATAACAGCGGCTTGGTGACCAGTAGCGAACCCAGCAGTGCCTTTGCCTTGCCAATGCGCCCTCCCCTAGCGAGATACTTGAGCGTATCGAAAGCTGCCAGCAAGTGAGTTTCCGCAACGGCCTCCCGCGCTTCCGCGACAACCTGCTCCATCGTTCCATCAGCAGCAGCCACCCTGGCTGCCGCAATCACTGCTAATCCCAGGCCCATGGTGATGGATTTCGAGTCGATAACTTCTACCGGACATGCGCTAGACAGCTGATCCTTCGCTTGAAGCGCAGATTGATAGGTGCCACTCAGCTTCTGTGACAGGTGAATGGAAACGATGCCATCAGCTTCAGAAGCCAGTCCTCGATAAGCTTCCAGGAAATCCCCCGGAGAGGGAAGAATGGTATTGGGGTGATGAGGATTATCAACCAGTTTCTCATAGAACTCGTTCCGGGAGATATCTATTCCATCGCGGTAGGTATCTTCGCCGAAGCGCACGAACAGGGGGACGACGGTGATCCCCAACTCTTTGGTAATATCTGAAGGTATATCGGCACTACTATCGGTTACTATTTTTATCTTCAATTTTCCTCCCCAATTGCTGCGACATAATAGCACGCCACCGCAATTATCGCTTTATAAATTATAAACTTCCTTCGTTTCACACTATAATATACGCGGGGATTATACTCAAATTTTGGGGCAAGGGAAATAGCCAGAACCATAATTTTACCCACACTGAGACCCGGACCATTTCATATCTCCCGAAAATTAACTATAATAGAAATGGACGGCAAAACTCATAAAGGGAGGTTCAGGATGAAAGCAGTAGTGCCAATGGCAGCTGGCTTCGAAGAGATCGAGTTCAGCAGCATAGTCGATATCTTAAGACGGGCAGAGGTCGAAATACTCACAGCCGGGCTGAAAGATGGCCTCATAGAAGGAGCTCATGGCGTCAGGGCGAGAGCAGACATGTCCCTCGATCAGGTGGAAGCAGATAATTTTGATGCCATTATCATACCCGGCGGCTCTCCAGGCTTCATCAACCTGAGCCAGGACGAGCGCGTACTAAACCTGCTGAGGGAAATGGATAAAGCGGGCAAATACATAGCGGCTATTTGCGGAGGCCCCTCGGTGCTCGCTCGAGCAGGCGTATTCAGGGGAAGAAAGGCCACCATATATCCCGGAATGGAGGGGATGCTGGAGGGAGCTGAGAGCGTTGATAGCAGAGTGGTCGTCGATGGAAAGCTGATCACCAGCAAAGGGCCGGGCACGGCGATGGACTTCGCTCTCAAGCTGGTAGAAATCCTGGAAGGCAAAGATATCATGGAAGAAGTGAAGTCGGGGCTGGTCGCCTGAACTTAAACTCCTTCTATCTATATTCCTATTGACAACAAAAGCTTACCCAGAAAAGCCGTTCATGTAGCTAGCGCGCATGGAGGCCTAGACGGAAACCACCTCTTTAACTCCAGGGACTTTTTCCTTCAGCACGCGTTCGATGCCCATCTTGAGAGTCATGGTTGCCATGGGGCAGTTGCCACAGGCGCCTTTCAACTGCACCCTGACAACGCCATCGTTGCTGACATCAACCAGCTGAACATCGCCTCCATCGGCAACCAGAGCGGGCCTTATCTGACCGAGAGCTGCTTCTACCTGTTCTCTCATTTCTTCTCCTGTTATTTACTTAAAATTATTCCTCTACAGTAATATTATCATAATATATAAGAGAGAAGATTCGCAAACTCGAAGTAGAGATCTCCCTGACCTGACCTAGAACCCTGCACGGCGGGCACTCTAGCAAAGCGGACACCAGCAGGGGACTATAGCAATATAGTTGACATAATATCACAAGGAGAGAAAGAAATGCTGTTTCGAGATACTTCGATTTTAGCTTCCCGCGACTGACTCATAAATGTAGCGCGGTATGCGCCGAACCTGCCCACTCCTGTTCACGCAAGCCAGCACAGTAGAACCTTCTGTCAGCAGGGCTCCATCCTGGCAGCGAGTGAGGCGATAGCTGTGTTCCTGTGTAGCGCGGCTCCACCGAGTGGAGGTCGTTTCCAACTCCAGCTCCTCGTCATATCTGGCAGGCAGGTGATATCTCACATGCAACTCGACGACAACGAAGAACATGCCTTCCTCCTCAAACTTCTTGTACACCAGACCATTGGCGCGTAGGAGCTCGGTGCGCCCCATCTCAAACCACATGGGATAAACGGAGTGATGTACCACGCCACTCTGGTCGGTCTCGTAATAACGAGCAGCTATTTTTATCCGATGGCTTTCGAGTGGTTCCCGTTGAGGTGAATGTATCATTCTGGAATTAAAGTTATCACATCCAGCCCGAGCAAGGCAATAGCCAGACGCCACAAGAAATTTAATTTTCCTGTATAACGGCTATGGCCACTGTGCCGGCCCCTACATATGCAGTGGTAATGCAGCCCATCTGCATTAACCGCATATGTTCTCTGTCGGTTATTCCCTCCAGCATTCCGATGAGCATCTCTGCTTTGCCTGGATTTAAAGCATGAGCAACGGCAATTTCCTTCACCGGCGATAGTTCTTCCGCCCACTGCTTCAATTTACCCAGCGCTCTGCGCTCACCGGGAACTATCGAAGCACGGCGGATTTTACCTCCATCATACAGCTCTCCCGCCAGCCTTATGCCCGCTCTCATGGCAACCTGCCCGCTAAATATAAGCCACCTGGTCAGGTGCAGGCGTTTACCACTGAGAATATCGGCCAGATTGTCTATTCTGCCGAAAAGATGAGTCCGGGGAATGAGCCCCTGCACCATAGACTCTATTTCATCCAGATCATTGCCTTTACGGGCCGCATCAGCAGCAGCCATCACCAGCAACCCCAGCCCAGCAGAAACCGTGTTGGAATCCAATACTACCACGCGGCACTTGTCCTTGAGATAGCCCTGCGCCAGCCTGGCCGAGTTATACGTACCGCTGTATCCTGACGAGAGATGCAGTGAGATGATTTCGTTGCCTCCTCTGGCCAGGTTTTCGTAGACCTGCGCGAAATCGCCAGGCGAAGGTGCCGATGTTCCGCGCAGGTCTTTACCAGAAGCTCGCTCGCGCTTAAGCGTTGCGATATCTATATCTTCGCCGTCACGGTAAGTCTGATCGCCAACCCGCAGATACAGCGGCACAACGGTAATGCCCAGCTCGCCTGCGATATCGGCGGGAATATCGCAGGTACTATCGGTTACCACGTGGACCGGAGCGCTCATCAATATAAATATACAGGATGAGAAGAGGTTTTACGAAATGCACATACTGCTTCGCCCTGTTTTCAGGTTACCGGCAACCGATACCCAAATATAAACCGTGCACCTTCCGAATTCCCAGCGAATGGCAAGAAGGGAGCAGCAAATTATAGCGATCAATCCACCTGGATAGCACGCGCTGCGCCACGATCAGGCAGGACCACTAGAGCGCGGTTAAATTACTTTGACAATAAGAATACTAATCACGTAGAATCACCTGCAAGTGAAAGAAGTTCGGCTCCACGGTAGAGGCGGGCAAGGCGCAGTGATGGCTGCGGGTATGCTGGCATCAGCTCTGGTGCACGAAGGAAAGTACGCTACCGCTGTAGGTTCTTTTGGTCCAGAGAGGAGAGGTGCACCGGTCACATCTTTCCTGCGATTTGATGAAAAACCCATCAGGCAAAATACTCGGGTATATCATCCTGACTGCCTCGTAGTTATCGACCCCCGCCTTGTCTATACAACAAACATATTTGATGGCCTTAAGAAAGATAGTTTTCTGGTCATGAATGCTCCCAAGGTGGATGAAAATCTGAATCTTCCCAATGTAGCTGTTCTTGGCATCGTCGATGCAACCAAAATTGGGCTGGAGGAAATAGGTGCTGCTATTACCAATACCTGCATGATGGGAGCTTTTGCTCGTACCACAGGCTGGTTGCAGCTAGATTCTCTTCTGGTGAGCCTAGAGCAGAGATTTAGCGGCAAAGTTCTAGAGAAAAATATAAAAGTCATCAAGCGCGGGTTTGAAGAAGTCAATATTATTAACATAAAGTGAAAGCATGAAATTCAAAACGAAGTATGAAGGACCATGGGCGGATGCATCAGATATGCTGGTGCTGCCAGTTGGAGAGTGGAAAAGCCAGAAGCCCGTGGTTAAAGGTTCCAAATGTTGCCATTGCGGAACGTGCTATCTCTTTTGCCCGACAGGATGCATTGAAGACAAGGGAAGATACTTCGAAGCGAATTTAGATTACTGCAAAGGATGCGGTATCTGTGCCAGAGAGTGCCCTGTAAAAGCGATATCTCTGGTAAGGGCTTAATTTGTCATCGGGTAAACATGGATATGGAATTGAAATCTAATCCTAAACTGGAAATCATGGAGGGCAATGAAGCCGTTGCTCATGGGGCAAGGCTATGTCGCCCCGATGTTGTTGCCGGATATCCCATAACGCCAATATCTTCTACCTGGGACCACCTGTTTAAATTTAAAGCGGATGGGCTGCTGAATGCAGAGACTGTTGCTGTTGAAGGAGAGCACTCCTCCATGAGCGTGTTAATCGGCGCAGCAGAATCAGGAGCGAGGACATTTACCTGCAGCGCTTCCCAGGGCCTATTTTTCATGTTTGAGGCCTACGTTAACGCTTCAACGTTGAGATTACCAATCGTAATGGCACTTGCCACCAGAGAACCCAACGGTCCACAGGGCGTTAGCTCCAGCGACCAGGATGCAGTTATGGTCAAGGAAGCGGGATGGATTCAGATATTTGTGGAATCCGTCCAGGAAATTCCTGATTCTATAGTCATGGCATACAAGCTGGCTGAAGATCCCCAGGTGCTTCTCCCCGTTAGCGTGTGCTATGCTGGCTTTTATCTCTCGTACCTCTACGCTCCGGTAGAACTCCCCGAACAGGAGAAAGTAGACCAATTTCTACCTCCCCTCGTTATGAACCCTCGTTTGGATCCCGCAAAGCCGATGACAGCTTCAGTTTTTACCAATGGAAACATAACTACCGAATACCGCTATAAACATCTCGCCGCTATGCAACGAGCAAAGACAAAGCTAGATGAAATAGATAGCGAATTTCAACGGGTCTTTGGCAGGCATTATGGCGGTCAAATTGAGGAGTACCGCTGTCAGGATGCTGAGATAATCTTGCTGGCAATGGGAAGCTGTACGGGAACAATAAAAGTAACCGTTGACAAGAAGCGCAAAGAAGGCTTAAAGATAGGTCTGATCAAGGTCAGGATGTTCAGGCCGTTCCCCAAAGAACGCCTGGCACGCGCCCTTAGGGGAAAGAAAGCCGTAGGTGTACTGGATAGAGATGTCGATTTTGGTTGGAATTGCGGCAGCCTTTTCACTGATCTGAAAGTTGCCCTTTTTGATGCAGGCATTAACCTCCCCACAGTTAATTTCATAGATGGACTATCTGGCCTTGATATAACTGAGGAGCATATCGAGAGAGCAATAGAAATTATCCAGCAGGCTGCTGAAGGAAAGATCCCACAAGAAGTTACCTGGCTC
>CAZVCX010000179.1:0-3686 GCA_964626375.1 uncultured Dehalococcoidales bacterium
GGCATTGTAGATATTATGGAAGGAGGCGCGAGTTAATGGCCAAACATGCGGAAGATATGGTGGTAGATAAAAAAGAACAGCTGGAGAAAATTGATAGCATTTGTCTGCCAGACGAGCTGGTTCGGGCTGTTTTTGACCTGAAGGGGCGGGGTACAGGATTTCTCGGTATTACGGATAAGCGCATCATCTATTATGATAAGGAGTTTTTGAGGCGGAAAAAGGCCCTCGTGAGCATACCGCATAGCCGCATCGCCTCGGTCGCTAGTGAGGACAACAAGGGATTTTTTATCAAGGGCGGTTTCTTCGTCAACGATACCCTCACCATCTGTGCTATAGGGAGTGAGCCAAAGGAATTTGAATTTCGGGGTGGAGATAAGGCTCACCGTGCGCATAACATTCTGATGGAGTACTTACTGGGTTAGGTTTTGAACGGGGACTGTGCTCTAGCAATTCCTGAAGCCTTGCCTCTTTGCTGATAGAATAGATACCATTAGCTTCTTGAGGAGGGATATATGGCATACGGATATGAAATAAGTGATATGGTCAAGGGGGATTCCTGGCGCATGTTCCGCATATTGGGAGAGCTAGCGCTTGGTTTTGATAAGCTCAGTGGCGTGGAGCCTGCAGTTACGGTGTATGGTTCGGCTCGTATTGGCCCGGATCATGAGATGTATGCTATGACGGAAGAAATAGCGCGCAGGCTGGGTGGATTGGGATTTTCTATTATCACGGGTGGGGGGCCCGGCGTAATGGAGGCGGCCAACAAGGGTGCGCGCGATGCCGGGGTTACTTCGGTTGGGTTGAGCATTGAGTTGCCCGAGGAACAGGCTAGCAATATCTTCGCCACCAAGTCTATATCTTTTGACCATTTTTTTGCCCGCAAGATCATGCTGGTGAAGTACGCCATTGCCTTTGTCATTATGCCTGGAGGTATGGGCACGCTTGATGAGCTAACCGAAGTATTGACTCTGATACAAACTCACAAGATAAGGCCTTTCCCCGTGGTATTGTTCAACAGTGAGTACTGGAAGGGATTTTTGGACTGGCTGCGCAATTCTACGCTGGAAGAGGGATATATATCGGAAGAGGATTTTAATCTCTTGAGGGTTTGCGACCACCCTGAAGAAGTGCTGGAGATCGTTCAGAGGTGGTATATAAAACAAGAGGTGGTGGGAAGAAAAGCACTGCGCAGATGATGACGCTGTAAGCTATCCTGCATTCAGTTCCAGTTAAACCCTGCTTCAATCAGGTAGTGCGAAAGGAGAAGCTATATCCCTTTTGTATTTTCTGTTCTGCCGTTAAATTAGCTCTTTCCTTGAGTGTGCCTTCCACTTTGCAGCAAACGAGAATGACCGCGAATCCTCTATTTCCCAGAATCGAAGTCAGCAAGCTAGCTCCCTCTCTCAGATCGCCGCAAGAAGGGCATCATTCATTAACGGTGGCCGCTTGAGACTGGAGGTATTGGTTCTGAGCGCGAAGAGTGTTAGAATTCGCTGTGGTTATCCTTGCTCAGAATGGTTTTTCTGCCGGAATGCAAAAACTGTCTTCTGCAAGGAATACCATAGTCAGGAGGTGAAAAAGGTGCATATTAAGCTGAAATTTCTGGGTGCGGCCAGGAATGTTACTGGATCGCGGCACCTGGTGGAGACAGAAAACATCAGGTTTCTGGTGGATTGCGGCATGCATCAGGAAAGACAATTCAGGGATAGAGACTGGGCGAATTTCCCTGTTGCTCCCAATTCTATTGATGCCGTGCTTTTGACGCATGCTCACCTGGACCACTGCGGTTTCTTGCCCAAGCTGGTGCGCGAAGGCTTTAGTGGGCCTATTTACTGCACTGCCGCCACTGCCGCGATAGCGGAAATTATACTTCTGGATAGTGCGCACATTCAGGAGAGCGATGTGGAGTTCAAAAAACAGAGGCATCAGCGAGAAGGCAGGAGAGGGCCTCATCCCTATGTCCCTCTGTACACTACGGAGGATGCCAACGCTTGTTTGCCCCTATTCTCGCCTGTAAGTTATGAGGAAGAGGTCCAATTATGCCCCGGAGTTGTTGCTACTTTCCACGATGCCGGACATATACTGGGCTCTTCTATGATAAAGGTGGTTGTGGAAGAGGGTGGAGAGAAAAGAACGCTGCTATTCTCAGGGGATGTTGGACGCCGGAACAAACCAATTCTTAATGATCCCACGCTTTTCGATGAAGCGGATTATGTTCTTATAGAGTCCACCTATGGCAATAGAATGCATGAAGCTCAGAGTACTATCAGTGATGAGCTCGCCGAAGTGATAAATCAAGCAGTGGCTGCGGGAGGGAATATATATGTTCCCAGCTTTGCGCTGGAGAGAGCTCAGGAAATTCTTTATTACATGTCTAAATTGCTGACAGAACAGCGCATACCTCATATCATGGTCTTTGTTGATAGCCCTATGGCGATAAGTGTTACTGAGGTATTCCGGAATTACCCCGATCTCTTTGACCGGGAAACGTTGCGACTTATCTATGAAGGGAACTCGCCTTTTGACTTTCCTGCGCTTACCATGACCAGGACGGTAGACCAGTCCAAGGCGCTGAATCGCATAAAAGGAACTTCCATGATAATCGCTGGCTCGGGCATGTGTACGGGGGGAAGAATAAAGCATCATCTGGCGAAAAATATCTCTCGGGAGGATAGTACAGTCCTCTTTGTAGGATATCAGGCAGCGGGAACGCTGGGCAGGCATATAGTTAGTGGAGCTGAAGAAGTCAGGATACTGGGACAGCAGCACCCTGTTCGGGCAAACGTTGTCCAGATAAATGGTTTCTCGGCCCATGCTGATCGAGAAGAGCTTTTTTACTGGTTATCGAGTCTGAAAAACCCTCCTCGGTGCGTGTTTGTCGTCCATGGAGAGGAGGAAGCGGCCCTCCATTTTGCCAGCTTCGTGGATGGCAGGACCGGATGGAATATATCGGTGCCCGAGTATGGCGATGAGGTCGTCCTGACCTGATTTTATCCCTTTAACTCGTTCAACGCACGGGAAAGCTCTTCATTTGCCTTTTCTATCTGCAGCGATACTTCTTTTAGCGTATCGTAGTTTGCGCTTACTTCTGATGAGCTTTGGTTTCTCTCCATCCACCTGGTAAGCTTTTCACTGGAACCTTTGTTATTCTCAATCCATGAAGTCAGAATTACTTCAAGTTTCCCCTTTTCGTCGCTTGGGAATTTTTTGGCGATTTCTTCTACCTTGGCACGGATTACTTTCTCAGGAACTGCACCAAGAATGTCATCAACCTTCTGCCCGTTGGCAAAGTATAGTTGCAGAGGTATGCTCATAACCTGATATTTCACTGCCATTTGCTGGCTTTCGTCCACGTTCAGTTTGCAGAATTTGAATTTACCATCATATTCTTTTGCCAGTTTGTCGTATATTGGACTAACCATACGGCACGGACCGCACCACGGAGCCCAAAAATCGACCTCTACGGGGATATCTGATTTCAATACTTCCTCTTCAAAATTTTCATCCGTGATCTCAATTACTTTGCTCATTTTATGTCTATCTATCTCCTTTTCTATTTGTTTAGCTATTATTCTGTTTTCTGAATGTATTTGAAGGCGGCCGTGGCGGCGGTGACTCCATCGCCAACCGCGGTGGCAATCTGGCGCGCTGAACTTCTGCGGATGTCGCCAGCTGCGAAAACGCCG
>CAZVCX010000180.1:0-4307 GCA_964626375.1 uncultured Dehalococcoidales bacterium
CCTCCGCTATTATTTCTACTGCCGTGCGCGCCTGCGTTACTGGTGAATTACACAGGACTATATTTCTTGATGGATCGGGAATATTGATGCGGTAATCTGCCCATTTTGCCGAAATGGGGCGTCCCCAAGCATCGAAATGGTCTGATAGAGATTCATCGGCATGCACAAGGATGATGATATTAATAACATTGGTAAAGCGTTCCAGTGACTGAATCATTAGAGGCACTGGGTCTGGCACTGCAGCTATGATTATCCGATCAGCATCTTTTGGTAGATCGTCTAATTGTGAATTTCTCGCCCGCTTTACTGCAGAAGAGTATGGGTCCTCCAGCCCCAGTTCCTTCATTTTATCCAGATAATCTGTTTCCAGTCTGGACAGGTCTTTCCATCGCTCTGGCTCTTCCAGAATATCCTCCAAGTTCCTGTAGATATCCGTAATGGTATATCCTCCCTCTGCCAGTTCCTCGCGCAGGCGTTGTATCATCTCACCTGTGTGCATTGCCCAGAGAAAATTGTTTTCCTGATCGCCGCTGGAAGGGAAAAGCCCTGTGTAGCTGTCCAGATCTATCTGTAGCAATACACGTGCCCATAATGCAATCACAACTGTTGGCGTAGCTAACTTTTCCATTTCTTCGTTGGGATGAAAGAAAAAGGATGGCGTTACTATTCGCGGTGAGAGCAACGCCGTGTGCTGCTCCGCGCATCCTGCTGCCAGGGCCTCGCGAAGCCGGCGTCCTGCCCGTTGCGTTGGTACAACTATAATTTCTCTCTCAAGGTTGAGTGGCCCAGATAGCTTTTGTGGCAGCAGAAAATCCCGCACCTTCGCCAGTACGGGGGCATCCCATCCTGTGAAACGTCTCTCTAGTGGCATAAAATTCTACATGGATCTGTCTTTAAGTTCCTGTAAATTAGAATTATAGCGTGAAAACCATGCCATCTGACAGGTCTTAACCGCTAGGTTCAGTGTGCTACTGAGGGGTTTGTGCGCCCAATGAAACTTTTGCTGAAGGCGTGCCTGTGCATGATGTTGCATAGTGGGTTATAATAACCGCGGGCCCGTAGCTCAGCGGCAGAGCGGCCGGCTCATAACCGGTTGGTCGTAGGTTCGAATCCTTCCGGGCCCATATTTACATTAGTTGACATAATGCTTGTCGGAATGGCCGGGTCTTATATTTGGGGGAGGGAGGGATCTACTCTGTCCTATGGTGAAAAGCTTGGTGTACCTCTTTTAGATGCCTGTTGGTGACATGCGTGTAGACCTGGGTCGTCTTAATGCTCTCATGTCCCAGCATCTCTTGGACGGAGCGGATGTCGGCTCCGTTGATCAGCAGATCGGTGGCAAAGGAGTGTCTCATCGTATGTGGGCTTACCTTGAGGGATAAACCACACCTGGTAGCATATTTGGCAACGATTTTTTGAACAAATCTCGCTGTCAGACGCATTTTCTCGCCGCTATTCCATGTATTAACGCGACCACTGTAGCGAATGAACAGTGGTCTGAAATTATCCTGTCGCTCCTGCAAATAGCGCTCGATCCAGTATGCCGCAGTATCCGATAGGAAGACGACCCTTATTTTGTTACCCTTGCCCCTGATACTGAATTCTTTGCGCTTGAGGTCTATCTCATCGCGATTTAGATTGACTAGCTCGGATACGCGCAGACCGGTGCTGAACAGTGTTTCTAGGATGACTCTGTCTCTTAAACCGGTTATATTTGATATCTTGGGGCTGTTGAGGAGTCTTTCCATCTGTCCTGCATCCAGAAAGCTAACGGAGCGCGATCCCTGCTTGGGAAGCTCTATTTTGTCGGGCGATATAGTTTTTATATCTCGCTTGACTACTAGGTAGCGCAAAAAGGATCTCAGCGCGATGATATAGTAACTCTGGGAAGTCCTCTTTAGCTGTGCGCCGCCGGGACTGCGGAAGTGAGCTAAATATAATCTGTATCTTCTGATGGCCTCAAAATCTATGTCTTCCGGACTGGTACTGGAATTGTTTTCATAGAACCAGGTGCAGAATCGCTTCAGATAACGTTTGTAGGCGCGGGCAGTAAGAAGTGAGCACCCTTTTTCTACCTCAAGGTATTCTAGAAAATCGGCAACCAGTGAATCCAAGTCCATATTTTTCTTTTCTTTGATTCGCAAAAGGTACATTATGCGAACCAATTGAATAAAAGTTTAATTCTTTTTTCGATAGCTGTCAAGCGCTGTTCCGCAATTAAATCTCTCCAATTAATTAGCAAACAAATCCATTATTAATTTATCATAACAAAACTAATTTTCCGCTGTAAGAAAGGCGAGATGCTCGTTTTTTAAAATTCAGAAAAAATCGTGCCTCCCTCACTTCCTCCACTATACAGAGGCTATAGCGATTCCTCTATAACCTGAGCTTTGATTCTCTTCTTTTAGTTAACGATTTGTATTATTTGGCTGTTGCTCTTACTCTTTCTTTCTGAGATATCTTAGCGAGTTGTTTTACCGTATTAATGCCAAGATCTAGCGCTTCGGCAACCGGCGACCCTATTTCAGAATCTGACCTATAGAAAATCGTCGTCTGGCATATTTAGCAAATTTAGTAGTTTTCTGCCAGCAACTCGTAATATGCCCGGGCGTGTTTACATGCAGGACATTCCTCTGGAGCTTCTAGCCCTTCGTGAATGTAGCCGCAATTGGTACAATGCCATTTTACGGGCGTATTCTTCTTGAAAACATTGCCTGTGGCGATATTTTTGGCCAATTTTCGGTATCGTTCTTCATGAAATTCTTCTACTTCAGCAATTTCCTTGAATGAAATTGCTATCTTGTCAAATCCCTCTTCTTGAGCAACCTTTTCAAAATTGGCGTAAATCTCACTCCATTCCATCTTCTCACCGTCAGCAGCCGCTTTGAGGTTGGTCAACGTGTTACCGATTATACCTGCAGGGTATTCAGCTTTTATTTCTACGTTCCCTCCTTCGAGGTATTTGAAGAAAACTTCAGCGTGCTCTTTCTCATTGCCAGCAGTCTCTGTAAAGATATTGGCGATCTGCTCATATCCTTCCTTCCTCGCCTGGCTGGCAAAGAAGGTATATCGATTCCTTGCCTGGGATTCACCCGCAAAAGCGATTAGAAGATTCTTTTCTGTCTGTGTGCCTCTGATGGACTTGCTCATTTATTTTTTCTCCTTATGAATAATTTTTATTCTGCGCTCTGCTGGCAATCTTTACACAGACCGCGAAATTCCAGTTGATAGCTTGAGATTTTGAAGCAAGACACTAGATTTAGTTCTGTGATCACCTCTGTTTCTCGCAGTATTCTCAAGGTTACGATGTACCGTTCCTTTACTAATATCGGACATTACTTTTCGCATCTCATCGTAAATCTCATCAGCTGTTGGGTGCGATCCAATGCGCCAGAGTGAATTTAGTAGAGCTTCTCTTTGTTTAGTATTTCTTATGGCCAAAAATAATATTGATTCCTATTATCAATTATATCATTTAATTTGCCTGAAATGTCAAATAATAATTTGAAGATTTAAAGCTCACCGGTTTGTCGGCGATTTCTACTTATCGATTTGAAGTTTTGATTATACTGCCATTTTTAACGCCACTTGTTTTATTCCATGAATGCCTGTGCTATAGTTTGCCCGATATTAAAGATCATTGATGGAGGGATGGAAATGTATGATTGGTTTATGGGTGCCGGTATTCGGGTGTTAGTGATCATAGTTATTGCCATTATTTTGTATCTGGTCTGCAAATTTATGATACCTAAATTCATTCAGCGGCTTGTGTCTCGCAAAATGGTTGGTGAACAGGAAACAGAAATTAAGAAGCGGGTAGATACTTTATCATCAACTCTGGTTACCGTTATGGGGATAGTTATTCTGATCGTTGCTATTCTCACTATTCTCCCTGAGTTCGGCGTGAATATTACTGCTCTCGTCGCTGGCATTGGTATTGGAGGTCTGGCTATCGCCTTTGCTGCTCAGAATCTGGTAAGAGACTTCATATCTGGTTTCTTTATTCTATTTGAAGACCAGTACAGAGTAGGCGATGTGGTTACCGTTGCTGGAATTAGTGGGGCCGTCGAAGAGATTGGATTGCGGCGCACCATTTTGAGAGATCTTGATGCTAAAGTGCATTCAATACCAAATGGGAAGGTGGAAGTTTCCACCAATTTTACCAGGAATTATTCGCGCGTGAATCTCAATGTATCTGTTGGCTATGGAGAGGATCTGAATAGAGTTATCAAGATTATCAATCTCATTTGTCAGGAAATGGCTGAGGATCCGAAGTGGCAAGAAGATTTCATTGCTGCTCCCTCTGT